>NZ_JBXWSJ010000038.1:0-46440 GCF_059613365.1 Ruegeria sp. BHSA163 | reverse complement strand
CTCGTTTGTCCACTCAAAATTAAATGCCAAAGCCAAAGCCTCGCGGACGTTCTTGTCGGTAAATTGAGGTTTACCAAGATTGAACACAAACCCAGAAGGCGTCGGTGGGCTGCCGTCAGGAATTTCGTCTCGAACCACTGATCCTTCGTTCAGCTTCGGGAAATTATATCCGGTGGCCCAAAGTTTTGGGTCACTCTCGATGCGCATCGTGTATTCTCCGGCCTTGAAACCTTCGAAGGCAGCCGTTTGATCCGCGAAGTATTCTACCCGGATAATGTCAAAATTGTTTCGCCCGCGATTGAAAGGAACATCATTGCCCCAATAGTCGTCCCGTCGCTTGTAAACGATGCGTCGGTTAATGTCGTAACTATCCAGCTGGTAAGGCCCGGAGCCAACGGCAACCTCGAGCCGAGGTTCGTCCAACCTGCGAGATTCGTCAGCTTCGAACCAAGCTTTCGAGAAAACAGGAGTAGCACCCACCGTTTCGATCAGGCTTCGTCTTGTAACTTCTGGGTTAAATGTGAACTTGACGGTGTGATCGTCCAAAGCTTCGGCACCGGTGACCATCCGACCTACAGCCTGCGCGTAAGAAGGGAGGCCCTGTTCAATAAACAGTCTATGACTGTAAACAACATCTTCGGCGGTGACCGGTGTCCCGTCCCAGAATTTTGCCTCCGGGCGCATGTGAAAGATGACGTAGTTGCGCCCCTCATCATACTCCAGGCTTTCTGCAAGAACCCCATAGTACTGCCCTACGCTGTCGTCAGAACTTTCGATCAGACGATCGTATTGCAATGTCGTCAACGCACCAGAGCGGCCCTTGCGGGAATAGGGGTTGAGCGAATCGAACGTGCCCGAAGCCGCCAAAGACAACTCCCCGCCTTTGGGCGCATCTGGGTTAACATAGTTCAGATGAGTGTAATCCGCCGGGTAGTCCAGATTCCCGAAATAGGAATATCCGTGACTGCTTGTGACCTTGTCTTCTGACGCCAGCGCTGGGTCACCTGACAGAACGGTTGCAGACAAACCCAAAACCGCCACCCATGGCCGGAATTTTGAAACGCGCGTTGATGGCGAAAGGGAGATCATAGTGCTCATCCTCTGGTGTCTATCACGGTTTTTATGTCGTTCATGTTAGGTAAAAGTCCAACACTGCCTGTTGCAAGTTTAGACTGCGTGAACGCTTTGTGAAGATTTCATCAGACAAAAAAAGGCCGCTGCGGTTTGCGGCGGCCTTGAATCTTTGCGATGGAATAGCAGGATCAATTTCCGATGGTTTGCAAATATGCAATTAAATCGGCGCGTTCTTGAGGCTTTTTCAGGCCGGCAAAGCTCATCGAAGTACCCGAGATATAGCCGCTTGGACGTTCAAGGAACGCATCAAGCGCTTCGGGTGTCCAATTGCCGCCATGTGCCTGCATGGCCGCCGAATAGCCGGTAAAGCCCTTGGCCGACGCAACCGGCCGGTCAACGATAGCGTACAGGTACGGACCTGTGCCATTTGCGCCGTCTTCCAGCTTGTGACAAGCCGTGCATTTGCGGAACACACGGGCACCTTTCTCCGGGTCTGCAGCTGCTAAAAGCTCTTCGAACACAACCTCTTCACCATCAGCACTTTCACCGGCGCTTTCCGTCTCAATCACGTAAGCAGCCTCCGCGCTGTGGCCACCCACATGATACAGGATATCTCCGCCCCATTTGGCCAGAAGAAGCGCAAGGAAGGTTCCGAACAGGCCGGCTGCGGCCTTGGTAACTGTCATCGTGTCGAACATTGATCGCGAGTCCATTTCAGCTGTCTTCGGGGTGTCTAAGGCTTCCCCTCGCAAGAGGCAAGGTATAGACACCGCGACGAAACGCCCAATGTGGGAACTTGTTGCACGGAATCGATCAAATGACCAAACGCATCGCTTTTCAAGGGGAACCCGGCGCTTACAGCCACGAAGCCTGCCGCAATGCAAGGCCAGAAATGGATGCTTTTCCCTGCCGAACTTTTGAAGATGTTATCGAATCGGTCCGTTCCGGCGAGGCGGATTTGGCGATGCTGCCGGTGGAGAATTCCACTTATGGCCGTGTTGCCGACATTCACCGACTGCTTCCTCATAGTGGGCTGCATATTATCGAAGAAGCCTTTGTTAGGGTTCATATCAACCTTTTGGGAGTGCCCGGCGCGACGTTAGAAGATATTACCGAAGCTCACTCCCACTTAGTGTTGCTTCCACAATGCGAAGGTTTCCTTAAAGAACACGGTATTCGTGGCCGGGTCAGCCCTGACAATGCGCGCGCCGCCCGCGAGATCGCCGAACTGGGTGACAAGCATTCGGCCGCCCTGGCCAGCGAATTGGCTGGTGAGATTTATGGTCTGAATGTTTTGGCCCGGCACGTTGAAGACCGCGGCGACAACACTACCCGTTTTCTTGTTATGTCACCGCAAGCCGACACGACGCGACGCGGCGAACATGAAATGATCACGAGTTTCGTTTTCCAGGTGCGCAATATCCCCGCGGCTTTGTACAAGGCCATGGGCGGTTTCGCCACCAACGGCGTTAACATGACAAAGCTGGAAAGTTACATGATCGATGGATCTTTCACTGCGACGCAATTCTACGCGGATATTGTCGGCCACCCAGAAGACCGAAATGTACAACTTGCCCTCGACGAACTTGAACACTTCACAACGAATGTCGAAATTTTGGGCGTGTACCCTGCGGCCCGGCCAAGAGGCTAGAACTTTTATACCAACGAATCTCGGACCCCCGCTAAGCGCTGCACCAGTCCTGTCTTACAGCTGAACGAAACTCCTTGAAGAACAATTTAACGATCAGCGTCACCGTAACACTGCGCACCCAAACCCACCTGTGGACGGGCTACATGCTGTGACGGTAACGTTCCTCCGCATCGCGGGCGAAGTCACTCAGTCGCGATTGAAACTGGCGCCGGACACGTGACTGCCCTAGTTTAAGGGATTGCAACAACAAACGCGCCGTAAGGGTCTTGGCCGCTAGCGACATTGAGATTTTCAAGCGTGTGCGACCCTTGGAAAGTGCTAGAAGCTCGATCGAAGTTTCACCCTTCATTCCTTTGCTGTTGGCCCTAAATTTTATCGCAGAAGGCCGATCAAATTCAGTCATTTCAACCATGATCTGGCGAGGTTTGCTTCGCACTTTGACTACGGTCTCCCATTTGGCTCCAACGATTGCAGAGTGTTGCGCAGAAATTCGTCGCACGTCAGCGCCTCGCCGAACGGCCAAACGCTCGAATCTATCGAAATCCGACACAAAGGCGAATACCGCATCGATTGGAGCTTCGATGTCTTCCTGCGCTGAAAACTTCATTTTTGCCTTATTAGTCTTTGTTACGAACCAAGCTTTCGTCAATCCAGCGTGTCTGACAGCCAGTTTTGCAAAAGAAAGTGTGCAATCGCTCCTTTTCGGGCAGGCAGCAGCTTTGGATGCTCACCTGCGTAAGCCTGCATCATTTCTGTTCTGGTGACCCAAATGGCGTCTTCAATTTCGACCGGATCAATTTGAATGTCGCGCGACAGAGCCTGACCCGAACACCCCATCATAAGCGACGCCGGGAAAGGCCAAGGCTGGCTCGCCAAATACTGCACAGCGCCGACGGGAACTCCAGCTTCTTCCATCACTTCACGACGGACGGCGGCCTCTAGCGTTTCACCAGGTTCCACAAATCCGGCCAACAGAGAATACATCCCCTCCGGCCATCCGGGCGACCGTCCCATCAGCACAGAATTTCCATGGGTTATCAGCATGATCACCACGGGGTCGGTTCGCGGAAAATGCTGCGCCCCGCACGCAGGACAACTGCGCTGCCACCCTCCTTGCGAGATTTCGCTGCCCGCGCCACAACGGGCGCAGAAGCGATGCGTTTCGTGCCACCCCACGACCGCCTTTGCGGAGGCGGCCAATTCCGCATCCCGCGGTGACAGCCTTGTCATGATTCGACGCAGCTCAGCAAAAACATGGCCTGTTGGCAAATCTGGATGCTGCTGTTCACTTCCATCTACAAATGCGCCGACACCGGAAATGTCCAACCCTTCTGCGTCCCAACCTGAAATGTCCATTGCAAAATGCGGCACATCTTGATCGCCAAGACCCAGAAAAACAGGTTGTTCAACCGCGCCGCCAGGCCCCTGTGTTATTATGTCATGATGCATTGGGACCGATGCAAGTGAATCCAACCCCTCTCCCTGCACAAGAACCTTACCGCGCCAAATCAAATGACATTTAGCGGCCCCACCAGACTTTACCTTGGCCAGCATTTTCGCGTCACCTCGAATATGCGCCGCGCGGTCCAAACCCGAACCGCCGAATGTTACCTGTTCCGCGCGTTTCACTATTTTGCTCCCTCAAGTCCGAACCAAGGGCTGCCACGTCTTGCCCTCTGGTGCAACGGGCGTTCATCGGGCAAAATGCAAATGTCGCGTTTGAAAAACCGCACAATCGCCGCGGAAGTCGCAATCGTCCCGAACATTATGAACAAACAAATATTTTGACCGCAAGAAGCTCATAACTTGATCACCAAACCAAAAGTGCCGGTAGGCCAGCGCAAAGACGACCGCGCCATGATTCGGATTCTGGCCACCTCCGATATCCATATGAACGTGACTGGCTACGACTATTACGCTGATTGCACGGACACACGGATCGGACTCACCCGAACCGCAACCTTGATCCGCGAAGCACGGCAACAAGCCGTTCAGAATGACGCCCTTGTTTTGATGTTTGACAACGGCGATTCCCTACAGGGCACACCCTACGGTCAGTGGGCAGCCCAAACCATTCGGCACACCCATCCACTACCACAAGCGTTTGCTGCATTGGGTTATGATGCCGTAGGCTTGGGCAATCATGACTTCGGGTTCGGAGTCGCATTTCTCGAACAAATCGCTGAAAAGGCCACGTATCCGATTTTGTGTTCGAATATGCGGTACAAGGCCCTGAAAAGCCCTTGGCATCCTTATGCAATCCTTCCTCGCTCGGTTGTTTTAAACGGCAATAACGAACCGATTTGCATCGGCGTTTTATCAGTGTTGCCACCGCAAACACTCCAATGGGAAGCCCACAAACTTAAAGGTAAGGCCGAGGTTGAGGATATTGTCACTTCTGCCCATCACACTGCCGCAAATTTGAAGCAATTGGGGTGCGATTTGGTTGTGGCCCTGGCCCATACCGGATTAGGAGCCGATACTTTTGAAAACGGTCAGGAAAACGCCGCAATACCTTTGGCGGAAATAGACGCCATTGATGCGATCATAGCAGGGCACACGCACCTGACACTGCCGGGTCCTGGGCACGCGGGGTTAAAACACGTCGACCACGCAAGAGGTCTTGTACACGACAAACCCGTCGTTATGCCCGGATGGGCAGGATCACATTTGGGGATCATTGACCTATCCCTGAAACGGGATCAGAACAAAAAATGGCGGGTCGAAAATAGCAAGGCCGAACTAAGATCAATCCAATCGGACGTTGACGGATCCACAGTGGCGGAGGACGCAGAAATCTCGGCTTTTTTCGCGGCCGGCCATGTAGAGACCAAGGCACAGTCTGCCGAGCCGGTTGGACGAATTACGAAACCCCTGCACAGCTATTTCTCTTATTGTGGGTCCGACAGGAGCCTGAGTCTTTTGGCCGAGGCACAGGCCGCAGCTGTGAAGCCGTTTCTAGCCAACACGCAATTTGCGGATATTCCGGTACTCTCAGCAGTCGCACCAGCCAAATTCGGTGGCAGGGCAGGACCACGATACTACACCGATGTGCCTGCCGGTGAAATTTCGATGCGCCATGTTGCGGACATTCACGTTTTTCCAAACGAACTTCGCGCCGTCCTTGCAAACGGGGCACAGATTCTGGACTGGCTTGAAATGTCTGCAGGCTTGTTCAGTCAGCTATCAAAAGACGGCCCCCATCTTTTGACTAATCCACATTGGACGGGTCATAACTTTGACATCCTTTACGGAGCGACCTGGCAAATCGACCTCTCAAAACCTGCCCGTTTTAACTGTGACGGTAGCCTGGTAGACGCTGCTAATTCACGCATTCTCGACGCAAGCTTCAATGGCACGCCAATCACGGAGGATCAGATTTTTGTCGTCGTTTTAAACAACTATCGGGCAAATGGTGGTGGCGACTTTCCAGTTGCGAAAAACCCGCGACTGATTTCTTTGCCATCGCTTCGCATTCAGGATGCACTGCGTGATTATCTGGCCGGGAATTTGCAGCCAACCCTATTGGCCGAAACAGTAAAACCGTTCTCTTTTGCCCCTATGGGCAGCAGAACTGCAATCCTCAAAACCGGGCCTAATGCGCGGAATTACATTGATGAACTTGCAGAGTACCGACCGATTGATTTGGGACTTGATGACGAAGGCTTTATGCAAGTCCAACTCACGCTGTGATGGGTTGCCATTTTATGTCCTGACACTTATATCACACGGTGAGAGGTTGGCGCGGGCGAGCGCCTCGCCAACCTGGTCAGGTCCGGAAGGAAGCAGCCACAACGAGCCCCGCTTGGGTCGATGTCCAGCCTCTCACTCTCGAACGTGTATCGCGCGTAAATTCTATCAGCGGCAGGAGGGCCTTTATGATTGTAGCAATGACCCTTCGGGCTGATGGTTTCTGAGAACACACAAACTGATCATTGCCTGAACACACGACCTGAGGATGCGCGTTCGCCATCCCTTGGCCTTTTGACCTGAAAACAGGCAGAACAATGGTTTTTTCACTTTCGGACCTTGGATGGTCCTCTCATTTTGCCGCACAACACGCGGTTGATGCCTCACTGAATCCATATCGTATTTCAGCGGTTCATCGAGATCGCCTTATAGGCCTATCGCCTGAGGGCGAGGTGCCTTTAACGACCCCAAATCAGTCGACCGGAGATTTTGCTGTCGGCGACTGGGTACTGGCCGATGAACATGGTCGCATTCAGCGTTTGTTGGAACGTCGCAGCCTGCTTCAAAGACGTGCAGCTGGTACAAATGCCAAGTCACAGTTAATTGCAGCAAATGTCGACGTCTTGTTCATCGTCAGCTCTTGCAACGCTGATTTCAACCTGCCTCGGCTCGAACGATATCTGGCGCTGGCACATCAGGCGGGATGTTATCCTGTGATTGTCTTAACCAAGGCCGATACCTGCAAGGACGTAGCAGACTATAGTTCGCGTGCTGAAAGCCTGGCTCCATTCATAACTGTCTTGAGTGTAAATGCGCTGGATGCGGCTGATATCCAACATCTTCTGTCATGGTGCCCAACGGGTCAGACTGGCGCTCTGGTCGGGTCCTCGGGCGTTGGAAAGACGACGCTGGCAAACGGGATGACCGGTCAGTCCAACACAACGGCTGGTATCCGCGAAGATGATGCGCGAGGACGGCACACAACGACCTCGCGCGCCCTTATCAAGATGCGAAACGGCGGATGGCTTATCGATACACCTGGAATGCGGGCATTGCGGTTGCTCAATGCCGAAGAGGGTGTAGATGAAGTGTTTTCGGAGGTTATCGACCTCGCGAGAGCGTGCCGATTTTCTGATTGCCAACATTTGTCAGAACCCGGTTGCGCCATTCAGGCAGCTATCACCGCGGGAGAATTGGATGCCGCACGGCTTGATCGTTGGCGCAAGTTGCGACGTGAGGAATTGCACAATTCAGAATCCGTCGCGCAAGCCCGCGCTCGAGACAAGGCATTCGGCAAAATGGTAAGGTCCGTTATGCTGGACAAGAAGGCACAAAAGCGGATTTAAAATTTGGGCGCCGCGCAACCGGCGCCCAATATTCATGCCGGTATCATCCGGGGACAAACAGCTGCATTTCCATATGCAACGACCACTAGGTGTTCGACCTATCGTAATCCGAAGTCTAAAGGTTCCAACTGAGTGAACCGATAAAACCCTATGTTTGGATTTACCTTGCGTTTTTCTCCCTGAGTTTGAGCCTTAAGCTCACACTCCAGAATACAGCAAGCTTGACTTGGGTGTGGTTTGGCCATTAGCCGTTGGCTGATGGTTTCCCTGCCCTCGATTGAGGACGGGATTAAAAGGGAACACGGTGCGACCTTCCTGGGATACCGGAATGGTTCAAGTCCGAGACTGCCCCCGCAACTGTAAGCGGAAAGCGATGCCGAGATACCACTGGCCAACAGGCTGGGAAGGTCGGCAAAGCGACGACCCGCAAGTCAGGAGACCTGCCATCAAAAAATGAAACCGAAACTCGGGCGGGGCGTCCGGTTGGGGTCAGACCGTGATACGCGGGTCTTCCCGAACAAAGCCCATCGTCCAATGTGCGGAGGGCACATCATGATCTGGAACACGAAAACACATCGATTTACGGCCACGATTTGCCATCGCACGGGCACCGCGTGCCCTGCGATGGCACGCACGGGCCGTGAGCTGGCTAAGTCCATCTTAGCCTCGGGACGGAGTGCAACGCGCGATATCGAAATCGAAGGCAGCGTTGAACTGGCGTATTGCAAAAACGGATGCACCGCAAAGTTTCGTGCACGGGTGGACGAAGTGCGCCTTTATTGCGGAGTGGAAACTGACACCCAAATGGATCTGTTAGATACCTTTGCCGAGCTAATGTTTGGGACAGATTTTGGTATCCTGCCATCTAGTGCGACATACAATCCCCCATGCGCCATGCTCCAGGCGCTAACGATATCTGAAATAGATGTGGCTGAACCAGATTACTGTGCGATCCTCTAGGGCTATTGCGCCGCGAAAACGACAGCCGGCGCTGTCGCCCAATGCATTTGGTCATCAGTCTCAACCGCACAGGGGCGAAGGGCCCTTAATCGCGTCAGCGCCGTATCGGGATTTTCGCCGCATTCGACCATTAATCGGAGTACGACCATTCCCGAACGACCGCACCCGCCGCGGCAATGAACCAAGACGCGACCACCGCCGGAGAGCGCTTGCCGCGCTGATGCGCTGGCAACACCCCAGCGTTTGCGGATTTCCGCCGATGGTGCCCCAAAATCCTCGACCGGAAGGTGAACCCAACGGCTGGCGCGGCTTTGTACGTCGCGTCCAAAGTCGCGAGCGCCGTCCATGATCATCTCAACTTCAGTCGCCATCGAGATCACAAGACCCGGACGCCAGCCGGAAATCATCTCAAGATCACCGGAATAATCACCATTCCGCCCAGGCATTGAGGTTAGCGCAAGTGTGCCACCGCCCACTTGCAACGCATGAATCACCATTTGAGACATCTTGCCGTTCCCCCCGAAACGTTACCCAGTAAGTCTTACGCGTGACATCAGACTCGGTGATTTTAACTCTGCCAGCGCAGTTTCCAAAACAAAATCCTGCTTACCCGCTGTGGACGCGGACGACAGGGGCCTCTACGCTGCGGTCTGAATACGAATCCGCGAAAGCAGACATGACCGACACGCCCAGCCCCGCCTATCAGGTTCTCGCCCGAAAATATCGTCCCGAAACCTTTGCCGATCTGGTGGGGCAGGACGCTATGGTTCGGACGCTAAAGAACGCGTTTGCAGCAGACAGGATCGCGCAGGCTTTTATCATGACCGGTATTCGAGGCACCGGTAAGACGACAACAGCCAGAATAATAGCCAAGGGCATGAACTGTATCGGCCCTGACGGCGAAGGCGGACCAACGACTGAACCATGCGGTCAATGCGAACATTGCATAGCGATAATGGAAGGCCGCCATGTTGACGTCATGGAGATGGATGCCGCCAGCCGCACGGGTGTGAACGATATCCGAGAAATCATCGACAGCGTACGTTACCGCGCAGCGAGCGCGCGCTATAAGATTTATATAATCGACGAAGTTCACATGCTGTCGACCAGCGCTTTTAACGCGCTGCTCAAGACTCTGGAAGAACCGCCCGAGCATGTGAAATTCATCTTTGCCACGACGGAAATCCGAAAGGTCCCGGTGACCGTCCTGTCGCGATGCCAACGGTTTGACCTACGTCGGATCGAGCCCGAGGATATGATCGCACTTCTCCGCCGGATCGCGGCGGCGGAAGACACTAAAATCGCAGATGACGCACTGGCGCTGATTACCCGCGCAGCCGAAGGATCAGCCCGCGATGCGACCTCTTTGCTGGATCAGGCAATTTCGCACGGTGCCGGCGAAACCACCGCAGACCAGGTTCGTGCCATGCTGGGCTTGGCTGACAGGGGTCGCGTGTTGGACCTGATGGATATGATCTTGCGGGGCGACGCCGCAGGTGCGTTAACGGAATTGAGCGCACAGTATGCTGAGGGCGCAGATCCATTGGCGGTACTGCGTGATTTAGCCGAAATAACACATTGGGTTTCTGTTGTGAAAATCACACCAGACGCGGCGGAGGACCCAACTGTTTCCCCGGATGAGCGGGCACGCGGTCAAGATATGGCCTCAACGCTGCCTATGCGCGTCCTGACCCGAATGTGGCAGATGTTGCTTAAAGCGTTGGAGGAAGTGTCCGCAGCGCCAAACAGTATGATGGCTGCGGAAATGGCAATCATTCGTCTTACGCACGTTGCCGATCTTCCCAGCCCGGAAGAGCTGGTGAAACGTCTGCAAGATGCGCCGACGCCGCCACCCGGCGGCCCGGGCGGCGGTATTCCGAATGGAGGCCAAAGTGTTACTACAACGCATGTGTCGGCCCCTGCGTCATATGCCGCCACGCCACGTGGAAGCGCCGGCGCACCGACGGCTGCTTTGGCCCAAGACACTCAAACCGCGCTGGCGCGGTATCCGACGTTCGACCATGTTGTCGAACTGATCCGTTCTAACCGCGACGTAAAGTTACTGGTCGAAGTCGAGAACGGCATACGCCTTGTTTCATACCAGCCTGGTCGGATCGAGTTCACACCGGCCGATAAAGCACCCTCTGACTTGGCTGCCCGGCTGGGTTCGGCTTTGCAGCGCTGGACTGGAAATCGTTGGGCCGTCTCAATCGTATCGGAGGGAGAGGCCCCTACAATTGCGGAACTTCGCGACACTGCTGACTTAGCCTTGCGTAATCAGGCAGAGCAACACCCGATGGTTCAAGCGGTTCTGGCGCATTTCCCAAAGGCTCGGATCACCAATATTGAAACACCAGAACAAAAGGCAGCCCAAGTCGAGACCGAAGCTCTGCCAGAGGTGGAAGACGAATGGGACCCGTTCGAAGAAGACTAACTTTGACTCGATCAAAGCGGAAAGCCCCACAACGTGTCGCTCATGCTGTGGTTAGGCATGTGACGGAGGAACCTAATGCACTCGACCCCGCTGCACCCCAAATTCGGACTCACTATCCATGACGTCGACCTCAGGGAAGTTGACAAGGGCAATCTTTATCCTGAAATCCGAAGAGCTTTCGAAACGCATTCCGCACTATTGTTTCCGGCGCAATCCCTGACCGATGACGATCATATTCGATTGGGAGAGCTGTTTGGTCCGCTGGAAAACCGCGAAGCAATGGCTGCCGGGCGCGACGTTTCGTTTCACGTTCCCGAGCTTACAAATCAAACCAAGTCTGGCGTACGGGCGAAGGATGATCTCAGATTGCTGGATTTGCAGGCCAACATGTTGTGGCATACCGACAGCACTTTTTTACCGGTGCCTGCCCTTATCAACATTCTGACGGCTCATGTCGTTCCACCCTCTGGCGGGGAAACCGAAATTGCATCGACTCGCGCCGCATGGTCTGAGATGCCCGAGCATTTGAAATCCGTTCTACAGGATGCTGTCATCTGGCACCGCTTGTCACACTCTCGTTCCAAGATATCGACCGATCTTGCCGCATTACCGAACATGACACGTTGGCCCGATCGACCGTGGCGCGCTGTCTGGCCAAACCCAGTAACCGGTGAGGAAGCCTTGTTTATCGCATCGCACGCCTTTGCGATCGAAGGTATGGGCCATGAAGAAAGCCAAGAGATACTGGACGAGGCGATCGCCTTTTGTACGCAGCCTGATTACGTTTACTCGCACAAATGGAATGTGGGCGACGTGCTGATTTGGGACGAGCGCGCTACACTCCACCGAGGGCGCCCCTGGGATTACGGCTATCCACGAACTCTTCGCTCGATATGTTGTTCCGTCACCGATGACGATGGGTTAGACAGGGTGCGCATCGTCTGAGCCCCGCCCTGGGATATTACTGAAGTTGTTGGTGAGGACTTGACAATGATAGTGGCGCCCAACGCATGTAACTGTCCCCCCTTGTACCACGCGTGCACCGCTCGTATTTAGGCGGGAAACCAATTTTCTGGAGAAGTGCAATGCTCAAAGGACTCGGCGGCTTGGGCGATATGGCCAAGATGATGAAATCCGCACAGGACCTGCAAACCAAAATGACTGAAATGCAGGACGAGTTGAATAACATAATTGTCGTAGGTGAGTCAGGTGCGGGACTTGTTAAAGCAACCGCATCAGCCAAGGGAGAGCTGAAAAGCCTGGATATCGATCCGTCGATCTTCAATGGCGACGACAAAGAAGTGGTCGAGGACCTGATCCTTGCCGCAATCAAGGACGCCCAATCAAAAGCTGCCCAGCGATCACAGGAAGAAATGGGCAAGTTAACAGAAAGCATGGGCCTTCCGAAAGACATCAAACTGCCCTTTTAATAACCGAACCCATCTACCCAACGAGGCGCATTTCTAAAGAAGTGCAGGACAGGCCGTGAGCTCAAATAGCGATATCGATAACTTGATCGACCTGATGGCTAAGCTTCCTGGTCTTGGCCCTCGCTCGGCCCGACGCGCCGTTCTGCACCTGATCCGCAAACGCGCCCTTTTACTGACGCCACTTTCGGATGCCATGCAACAGGTGGCCGCTACAGCGCGCGAATGTTTAAACTGCGGCAATGTCGGCACGACGGACGTCTGTGAAATTTGCGACAGTGAGGCCCGAGCAACCGGAGAACTTTGCGTAGTCGAGGATGTGGCCGACCTTTGGGCGATGGAACGCGCCGGAGTTTTTAAGGGCCGTTACCACGTTCTAGGCGGCACCTTGTCTGCATTGGACGGTGTCGGCCCAGACGAGCTGCGGATTCCGCGCCTTAAGGATCGCGTCATCGCGGAAGGGATTCGCGAGGTCATCCTGGCGCTTAATGCAACTGTCGATGGGCAAACAACTGCCCACTACATTGCCGATCAGTTGGAAGGCCAGGTACGCCTGACGTCATTGGCGCAAGGTGTGCCAATTGGCGGTGAACTTGATTATCTGGATGATGGCACGATTACCGCCGCTCTGCGGGCGCGAAAAGAAATTTGAAAAACTTAATCCCTTTAGGATTGTGGCCAGCAATTTTGATGGTCTCTATTGCCACGATCGAACAAGATTCTTTTTGATATTTGAATAAAAGACCTTAACCCAGATTCTGTGATATAGGGGATCACACCTGTAACTGGATACGAATGAAAGCTAATTTGAGTTCGGCCATTCAGACGGGCAGCTGCATTAGTTGCCGTCCGGAAACAAATTTAGGGAGATTAGGCAGTGGAAAATATGGTGTCGGCGGTCCAGAAGGTTTTTTCCAACTACGCGACATTTTCAGGACGCGCATCTAGGTCGGAATATTGGTGGTGGTTCCTTGCACTACTTATTTTCATGCTGATCCTGGGCGTACTGGACGCATTCGTCATAGCCCCTCTTTTAGGCTTTCAGGCGGGCGACGAAAACGCCGGGCAGCCGCTCTCACTTTTAGCGAGCCTTGCGGTACTGCTACCAAATTTGGCAGTCGGCGCACGTCGATTACATGATACGGATCGTTCAGGCTGGTGGTTGCTTATTGGCCTGATTCCTTTGATTGGGTTTCTCATCCTCATCTACTTTTTTGTTCAACCCAGCGACGCTGAGGCAAACAGGTTTGGAGAAGCGCCCTCGTGGCCGCCGTCGATATAATCATGAACAAAAGGTCAACTTAAACCGGTAAGTTTCGCCAGAACCGACCCAGGAGTTCCAATGAACCGCATTCTAGCCCTCACTTTCGCCGCCTTCACGGCAACCGCGGCCTTTTCACAAGAATTGATAGACAAAGGTTTTGTCCAAGGCTGGAACATCATGATGGATCCAGCCTTGGGCAATGGATGTCTGATCCAGACCGTATATCAGGATCTATCGGTCGTTCGGTTGGGTTATGATGCTCTGGGCAATCGTGGGTATTTCACCGTTTACAATAAGGCGTGGGGCGAAATCGAACCCGGTAAAAGCTATCCGATCCGGTTCGAGCTGGATGGCAAAAGTTTTGACGCCACTGCAATAGGTTTTAGGCAAGACCGCGTACCGGGTGCGACTGTGTTCTTCACTGACCGGAATTTTGTCAACGCTATCGCGCAAAACAAAACCATGACCGTCTATAACCCTTTAGGTGAGGTGGTGATGGCCATCGATCTGAACGGAACAGCCAAAGCGCTGGAATACGCGCGGGACTGCCAGAACCGTAAACTTTAGCGAATCGGATCAAACAAAGCGTCTTCCGCTGAGCAATCTCTGATCACATCGCGTCCGCAAGGCACTGGTTCAAGCGCGCGCGAAAGACACAGGCGAACTTCTTCGATGTAACCCTGCTTGCAAGTGATTGTGATCATGTCCCGCGACAGATCTGGGTTTGCTTCAACGAACGCGTCTTCAACAACCGAGGCGGGCAATCTGACAGACTTGTCAAGTTTTCGAAACACCTCGGGACGTTTCACGCTGTCGTAGGCCCGTCTTGAAAGAGCAAAGTAATCAGGCGCACTAAGGCCCGAGCACGTGCCATGTTTTTTCCATTGATGCCACGCCAGCCCGGAACTTCCCTGTATATCAGACATCGCACGGGTCATTCGGCGCGAAGGTTGTGCTTCGGTGGTACGGCAGAAAGAAGGCCAACCTTGATTATACTGCGGCCAGAGGCCGTGCAGAATCCACCCATAATCGTGCCGGACATCACATTGGTCTGATCCCCGCGCATCGCCTTCGCGTGCGCACCAATTCGGCAACCAGCTGAGTGATAGTACGTAGTAGTCAAACTCACCCGCTGTTTCACTATCGGCATACGCGGTCATTGCGCTGAACACCCAAAGAACCAACCAACGCATTCGCCTCTTCCCTTCTTGCCTTGCGGCGACTATATACAGCCCAAGTTCCCCGACAACGGAAACCTGCCCCAAGACCACGGGGCCGCCGAATTCCGGCGACGGGATAGATGTATGTATAGGAGATGGGCTGATGGCAAAACCCCTGATGGCCAAGGCAACAGCAGTATGGCTGGTGGATAATACCACGATCAGCTTCAAGCAGATCGCGGATTTCGTGGGCATGCACGAGTTAGAGGTGCAGGGTATCGCCGATGGTGACGTTGCAGCAGGTGTTAAAGGTTTCGATCCGATCGCCAACAACCAGCTCACACAGGATGAGATCGAAGCGGCGCAGAGTGATCCTTTGCATAAACTGAAACTCAAGTTTAATCCGGCCGCAACTGGCGAAGAAAAACGGCGCGGACCCCGCTATACGCCATTGTCCAAGCGGCAGGATCGTCCGAACTCGATTCTTTGGTTGGTCAAGTTTCACCCCGAACTTAGCGACGGACAAATCGCCAAGCTCGTGGGAACCACGAAACCGACGATCCAATCGATCCGCGAGCGGACGCACTGGAACATAACGAATATGCAGCCAATTGATCCCGTTGCACTGGGGCTATGTAAGCAGTCCGAGCTGGACGCAATCGTTCAAAAGGCCGCCGCCAAGAAGGCAGCCGAAGGCGGTGTAATGAGCGACGATGAGCGGCGCAAACTGGTTTCAACTGAACAGTCGCTCGAAATGGAAAATGCGCCCAAGATACCAACCGCGATCGAAGGTTTGGAGACCTTTTCGCTGTCTGAAGAGCCAGAAAGCAAGGAAGAAGAGGAACCCATTGTGGACGCGGACAGCTTCTTCAACCTTCCAAAAGGAAGTGGCGAAGAAGAAAATGAAGACGACTTGCGCCAATGATCTTAGTAGCCCCGACGCAGCATAGTCGGGGCGCTTGTTCCCGGGAAACACCATGCTGAATGCACTGTCCGCTATTTTTGGACCACACCGCGCAGTATCAATCTACGTATTTCTCAAGACAAAGGGTCTGGCCATTCTGGGCGGTTTGATCATGATCGCGCTGGTCACCAGTCTGTTTGTACTCGGTGACGATGGCGAACACGAGCACGACTCATTCCTGACGGTCGCGGTTCTGTCCGCAACCTCTATCAATGGCGATTTGAAAAACGGGGTAATCGCATCGGTTCGTTTGCCAGACGGTTCCGCGACTTCGATCACATCAACAGACGGGCTTATCTCGCAATCTGTCGGGACCAGTGCTTGTGTGGAAAAACGTGTCTTCGTGAAAAGTGGCGAGGCCCGCTATCGTTTGAAATTGCCACAGCTTTGCGAGGCAAGCTAACGGCAAACCGCCCGCTAATGTCAGCGGGCGGTTTTCTTTTACAACGTTTGGAACAAAATACCTGTTACGATCGCACCGGAAACGCCTAAGCCGAGATAGGTTGCGAATACCCGTGGTCTGACGAGCGACCAAACAGCCGCCATTGCTGGTATCGAGCTAACGGCACCAGCGACCATGAAGGACATCGCCGCGCCTGCGCTCATGCCTTGTTCCATCAGCCCGGCCAGTAGCGGCGGTGCGACGTACGAGTTCAGATATGCAGGCATTCCAACCAGTGCTGCGATCACGATGGGCACGACGCCTTCTCCACCTACAACACGCGCGATTAGGTCTGCTGGCACATAGCTGACAAGCAACGCCTCGAGTACATAGGCCAATGCCAACCATTTCAGCAAAAATACGCCATTGTGCACGAACTCGGAACGGAATCGGGCGCGGCGCTCGGGCTGCTGCCAGAAACGCCAAACCGGCCTATCATCCTGCTTGGGTCCGCAACCGCAGCAACCTGCTGGTTTGTATTCACGCAGTGGTTGGGCAAATGCGCCATTGCGCATCAGGAACCGAACGGTAAAGCCGCCGAACAAGCCAAGTGCCACCGCTGCAATTGCCTTTCCGATTGCGAAAGGCCAACCCAATGCACCAGCCGTGATTAATAATGTCGGCGGATCTATCAGCGGAGAGCTGAGCCAAAATGCCATCACGGCCGAGAGCGGTGCCCCAAGCGCTAGAAGGCCGGCGATGAAGGGGATTACTTCGCAAGAACAAAACGGAGCCAACCCACCGAACAATGCAGCCAGCAGGATCATCCGGGTTTCGCGCCCTTCAAAAGCGCGCTCAACCATAACCTCGGCCCCGGTGGCCTTTAGGTAAGACAAGAGCAAAACGGCAAACAAAATGTATTGGCCCGTATGGGCCAGCGCCTTGGCGGCAAACGTGACCACGTCGACCCAGTTATCTGGGTCAAGTAGGGCGACTGCCATCAAAAGCGCAACGATCAACGCCCAAGGCGTTTTTATCATCTCAAGGATGGCTTTTGGTGCCATCTTTGGATTTTGAGTCAATTCAGCCATCGTTTGCAGCCTTCCCGATTTCGTCCGCACAACATTCGCTCAGGATAAATTGTGCCAGTTTTCTAAGTTCGTCGAAATTGGCGCGATTTATAGTACTCCGCCCTATTTTTTCTTGCTCGACAACACCGCCCGCGGACAGAAACCGCAGGTGATGTGCAAGGGTCGAAGGCGCAATATCAGTCCGGTTTTGGATTTCACCGACTGTCAACCCTGATTCCCCGGCACGAACCAGCGTTTTCAGAACCTTTAGCCGGGCTTCTGAACCCATTGCAGAAAACCCAGCTGCTGCCGCTTCCCACATATATTATCTCCATAAAACTAATTTACTAGTTATATGAACTTTTCAGAAGCATAGGTCAACCAAAAAATTAATAGACAAAGCTCGCGCTAACTTATGTCCAGATTGCCCCCTGGTTAAGTCCAGCTTATAACTTGGTAATGGCCATCTCAGTCGACACATTTTTTCTAGAACCGAACGGGCAGGGCACGTTGCAAGCCCGAATTCAACAAATGATTGCCGAAGGCATTCTGTCAGGTCGATTCCATGTGGGCGAAAAACTACCCTCATCGCGAAATCTGGCGTCTCATCTGGGTGTCAGTCGGATCACAGTGACATTGGCCTACACAGAATTACTGGCCAATGATTATCTGACAGCAAAAGACCGCTCGGGGTACTACGTGTCACAGAATGCGCCTGTACCTCCGCAATACACGCCTGTTCAACGCGGCGCTGAAACTGTTAACTGGAACGCCGCCCTTGCACGTCGATTTTCAGAGGGGGATTTCCTTCAGAAACCCAGTAACTGGCAGGAATATCTTTATCCATTCATCTACGGTCAAGCCGACAGAACTCTGTTCGATCACGCCAATTGGCGATTGTGCGCCGTACGTGCACTAGGGCACAAGGACTTTGACTCACTCACCGGAGATTATGTCGACCGGGACGACCCACTGCTGGTCGAATTTATTGCCCGGCACACATTGCCACGACGCGGGATTTCGGCACGACCAGAGGAAATTTTAATCACACTTGGCGCGCAGAATGCGTTGTGGCTCGCTTCACGCGTTCTTTTGAACCGCAATAGCAAAGCAGCTATCGAGGATCCATGTTATTACGCCCTTCGCGATCTCTTGAACCATGCCGAATGTGAATTGGCGCCGATAAGTGTGGATCAGCGAGGTTTGCCGCCCGATGCGATCCCCGAGGATACCGACGTCATCTTCACCACACCAAGCCATCAGTGCCCAACCACCGCGACTATGCCAATCGACAGACGCAACGCTTTGCTGGCACGGGCGCGCGAATTGGATGCCGTCATAGTAGAAGATGATTACGAGTTTGAAATGGCATTTTTGGGCGCGCCGTCTCCGGCATTGAAATCTATCGACCGGGAAGGGCGTGTGATATACGTAGGCAGCTTTTCGAAGTCCCTGTTTCCTGGATTGAGACTTGGATACATGGTCGGTTCCGAAGCTTTCATTCGTGAAGCACGGGCTCTGCGATCGTTAGTCCTAAGGCATCCACCGGGGCATATTCAGCGAACCGCCGCGTATTTTCTGTCGCTGGGTCACTACGATGCCCAGATACGGAGGATGTCCAAAGCGTTACAGCAACGCCGTGAAGCGATTGAAGAGGCTATCGCCGAACATGGATTGAACGTCGCAGGGCGTGGTGTGTTCGGCGGATCCTCCATTTGGATGCAAGCCCCCGAGGGCATAGATACCACGCAATTGGCCAAAACCCTTCAGGAAAAATCTGTCCACATCGAACCTGGAGAGTTGTTCTTTTCCGGCCCTAATCGACCGACCAACTACTATCGGCTTGGGTACTCGTCGATAGCACCTGAACGAATACGTGCCGGAATCCACCAGATCGCCGACACCATTCGCCAGTATTGAACAAAACTGGACCTACCCTGGCTTGTGTTTTGGCCCTAACGCGACAGACACCCATACGCCAAAACCAGATGGAAACGTCGGGGTGGAATACCCCGCTACTTCCTATCAGCCCGGAGAACTCACATGAAGATGACGACAGAAGAGGCGTTCGTTAAGACGCTACAGATGCATGGTATCAAGCATGCCTTTGGCATTATCGGTTCAGCAATGATGCCGATTTCGGATATCTTTCCAGCGGCTGGAATAACCTTCTGGGATTGTGCGCACGAGTGCTCTGGCGGGATGATGGCCGATGGCTACACCCGTGCTACGGGCGAGATGTCAATCATGATCGCCCAGAATGGTCCTGGTATCACTAACTTTGTGACTGCGGTTAAGACGGCATACTGGAACCATACACCGGTTCTGCTAATCACACCGCAGGCTGCCAACAAAACCATCGGCCAGGGCGGTTTTCAGGAAATGGAACAGATGAACCTGTTCGCCGATTGTGTGGCGTACCAGGAAGAGCTGCGTGACCCGACCCGTGTGGCCGAGGTTCTAAACCGCGTGATCATGCAAGCTAAACGCGCCTCGGCACCCGCGCAGATGAATATCCCCCGCGACATGTGGACCCAAGTTGTTGACATCGAGCTACCGAAAATTGTCGACTTTGAACGCCCTTCCGGCGGTGCAAATGCGGTTGCCGAGGCAGCGGCGCTTTTGTCGAAAGCCAAGAATCCGGTTATTCTGAACGGCGCAGGCGTTGTTCTGTCGAAGGGAGGCATCGAAGCTTCGCAGGCATTGGCTGAACGTTTGGATGCACCTGTATGTGTTGGCTATCAGCACAACGACGCTTTCCCGGGCAACCACCCTCTGTTTGCCGGTCCACTCGGATACAACGGTTCCAAAGCAGGGATGGAGTTGATCAACCAAGCTGACGTTGTTTTGTGCTTGGGCACACGTTTGAATCCGTTCTCGACGCTTCCTGGCTACGGCATCAACTATTGGCCGACAGACGCGAAAATCATACAGGTTGACATCAACCCCGATCGCATCGGCCTGACCAAAGACGTGACTGTAGGTATCGTGGGTGATGCGGCGCTGGTAGCCAACGGTATTATGGACCAACTAGCAGAAGATGCGGGCGATGCGGGACGAGACGAACGCAAAGCTAAAATAGCTCAAACAAAGTCCGCATGGGCACAAGAACTAAGCTCTATGACCCATGAAGACGACGATCCAGGTACCACCTGGAACGAGCGCGCACGCGCCGCCAAGCCCGAATGGATGAGCCCCCGCATGGCATGGCGCGCAATCCAGCAAGCGCTGCCGCGTGAGGCGATCATTTCGTCGGATATTGGTAATAACTGTGCGATTGGAAACGCCTACCCGTCATTCGACGAAGGCCGGAAATACCTAGCACCCGGGCTCTTTGGCCCTTGTGGTTACGGTCTTCCTGCGATCATTGGCGCCAAGATCGGTTGCCCTGACGTGCCCGTGGTAGGTTTTGCTGGCGACGGAGCATTCGGCATATCGGTTAACGAGTTGACCGCGATTGGCCGCGAAGAATGGCCCGCAATAACGCAAATCGTTTTCCGCAACTACCAGTGGGGCGCTGAGAAGCGGAACTCGACCCTTTGGTTTGACGACAACTTTGTCGGTACCGAATTGGACCAGGGCGTGTCTTATGCCGCAATCGCAAACGCCTGTGGCCTGAAGGGTGTACAGGCGCGCACTCAGGAAGAGCTGACCGCAGCGCTCAATCAGGCAATTATCGACCAGAAGAACGGCATTACAACGCTGATTGAGGCCTTGATCAACCAAGAGCTGGGCGAGCCGTTCCGCCGCGACGCGATGAAAAATCCTGTGCGTGTTGCTGGTATCAACGCTGCAGACATGGCTGAAACACAGGTGTAGGCCGCAAGACAGGGACCGGGGCGAATGACAAAGACACCCATCGAGCTGTTGCGCAACAGCGCCCCGGCAGCCCGTCCTGTAATTGCATTGAGCGAAGGCAGTGATCCCCGCGTCGTGGCGGGGGCGCTTGCCGCCCATAACTCGGGGTTGACCGATATCATTCTGGTCGGACCCGAGGACGAAGTCTCGTCGGCGCTTGCTGCTGAAGGCATATCCGTCGGCGGAGGCATAGAAATTCACGATCCGGCAACCTCGGAATTGACTGAAATGTTTGCCGCAGAGTTCCTTGCACTGCGCAAACACAAAGGTGTCGACGAAGTAAAGGCGCGGGCGGCAGCTGAAACTCCGTTAATATATGCTGCAATGCTTGTGCGGATTGGTCACGCCACAGGCACCGTCGGCGGCGCCGTGCACACAACGGGCGATGTAGTGCGAAGCGCTATCCAAGTGATCGGTATGGCACCTGACGCTGGCATGATCTCGTCATTTTTCTTGATGTATCCACCCGACGACGCACCAGATAATGCGCGCGCCATGCTCTATTCAGATTGCGGGCTTGTGATTGATCCTTCAGCTTCTGAGCTTGCCAACATCGCGGAAACCTCAGCCGCTTCGGCGCGTTCTCTCCTGCAGGTCGAGCCAAAAATTGCTATGCTGAGTTTTTCCACAAAGGGAAGCGCACGCCATAAAGCCGTCGACAAGGTGATCGAAGCAACAAATACCATTCGCGCAAAGCGTCCCGATCTCGAAGTCGACGGAGAGCTTCAATTCGACGCCGCGTTTGTGCCGACTGTGGGTGAGCGAAAATCTCCGGGTTCATCCGTGGCCGGGCAAGCCAATGTTATGATCTTTCCCAATCTGGACGCGGGTAATATCGCCTACAAAATTACCCAGCGATTGGGTGGGTACGCAGCCATTGGCCCCGTTATGCAAGGCCTCGCCAAGCCTGCGAACGATTTATCCCGTGGATGCAGTGCGGATGATGTAACGCAGATCATCGCCGTTACCGTTTTACAGGCGCAAACTGCGCAATAGACTAAAACCTGCGGCCGGTGCCGCGGACTATCCCATTCCGGCCCGGCCGACCAAAGCCGTATCCGGATCAACTGACAGGACCCGCCAATGACTCATCAGCAGCCGATCCTTGACACCAGTCCCAAAGTCTCGGACGAGATTCGAAAAACCACCTGCTACATGTGTGCCTGCCGTTGCGGGATCAATGTTCACATGAAAGACGGCAAAGTGGCTTATATCGAGGGCAACCGCGACCACCCGGTAAACAAAGGTGTGCTTTGCGCCAAAGGCTCGGCAGGCATCATGCAGGTCAATGCCCCTTCGCGGTTGAAGGCGCCATTGAAACGAGTCGGTCCCCGCGGGTCAGGCGAATTTGAAGAAATCAGTTGGGACGAGGCGCTGGACATAGCCGTCGGCTGGCTCAAACCGATCCGTGAAGACAACCCGGAAAAACTGGCGTTTTTTACGGGTCGCGACCAGAGCCAGAGCTTTACAAGTTTTTGGGCGCAGAATTTCGGTACCTGCAACTATGCTGCCCACGGCGGCTTTTGCTCGGTCAACATGGCCGCGGGCGGCATTTATACCATGGGTGGCGCATTCTGGGAATTTGGACAACCTGATTGGGATCACACCAAACTGTTCATGCTATTTGGCGTGGCCGAGGATCACGACTCGAACCCAATCAAGATGGGCATCGGCAAAATCAAGGCACGCGGCGCACGTGTGATTGGCGTCAACCCGATCCGTTCGGGGTACAACGCAGTGGCAGATGACTGGGTCGGCATAACACCAGGGACCGACGGGCTATTCATCTTGTCCATGATTCACGTCCTAATGAAGGCAGGTATGATCGACCTGGACTATCTCAGCCGCTATACCAACGCGCCCGTTTTGATCGACGCGTCCGAAGGTCCCACCAAGGGCCTGTTCCTGCGAGATAAAAACGGCAAACCGTTGGTCGTCGACCGCGAAACAGGTAAGTTGACGGCTTTCGACAAGCCCGGTGTGCGTCCTGACCTTTCAGCGGTTTATGAAAGGGGCGGTGTTACTCATCGCCCGGTTTTCCACCTGATGGCTGAAAGGTATCTCAGCGATGAATACGCGCCGGAGAACGTCGCCGATCAGTGTGGTATCCCTGCCCAACGCATCCGCGCAATCGCAGGCGAACTGGCGCGCGTGGCCTTTGACGAAGCCTTTGAACTGGATCATGAATGGACCGACTTTCGCGGTGAGAAACACACCAAGATGATCGGTCGCCCGGTGGCGATGCACTCGATGCGCGGTGTTTCTGCCCACGCAAACGGTTTTCAAACCTGTCGGGCGTTACACGTCTTGCAAATTCTCCTTGGTACGGTGGAAGTGCCAGGCGGTTTTCGCTTCAAGCCGCCTTACCCCAAACCGGTCGAAGCGCATCCGACACCGCACTGCAAAGTGACGCCAAACTCACCATTGGACGGACCTCATCTGGGGTTTGTTCAGGGGCCCGAGCATCTTGCACTGAAAGCGGATGGCAGTCCTGCGCGGATCG
Organism: Ruegeria sp. BHSA163; assembly: GCF_059613365.1. NCBI lineage: Bacteria > Pseudomonadati > Pseudomonadota > Alphaproteobacteria > Rhodobacterales > Roseobacteraceae > Ruegeria > Ruegeria sp. BHSA163. The sequence goes on along the minus strand of NZ_JBXWSJ010000038.1, from coordinate 22,657 downwards.
ACAAGGCATTCACATGGGAAAACCCGATGTCCAGCCACGGGCTGATGCATATGGTAATCTCTAACGCGCACGCGGGTGACCCCTATAAGATCGACACATTATTCATGTACATGGCCAATATGTCCTGGAACTCGACCATGAATACCAAGGGTGTCATGGATATGTTGACGGATATGGACGAAAACGGTGACTATGTGATCCCACATATCATTTATTCGGATGCCTACTCGTCCGAGATGGTGGCCTATGCCGACCTGATTTTGCCTGATACAACCTATCTTGAACGCCACGACTGTATCTCGTTGCTAGACCGCCCAATTTGCGAGGCAGAAGCGGCCGCCGATGCAATCCGGTGGCCAGTTATCGAGCCTGACCGCGACGTGCGCGGATTCCAGTCGGTTTTGATTGATCTTGCCAACAGGATGGGCTTGCCAGGTTTCACCAACGAGGACGGCAGCGCCAAGTGGGTTGATTACGCCGACTACATCGTGAACCACGAACGCAAACCGGGTATCGGCCCATTGGCTGGCTATCGTGGTGAAAACGGTGAAAAGGTAGGTCGCGGCGAAATCAACCCGGATCAGTTAAACCGTTATATTGAAAACGGCGGCTTCTTTGTGGCCCATATCCCTGAAGGCGCTGATTATTATAAACCCTGGAACAACGCCTATCAGGATTGGGCCGTTGGCATGGGAATTTATGACAGCCCGCAACCCTATTTGTTCCAGCTGTATTCTGAGCCTATGCGCAAGTTTCAATTGGCCGCCGAGGGTCATGGCGAGCGCCAGCCGCCCGAGTATCTGCGTGGGCGAATCAAAGCGACGATGGACCCGATGCCCGTTTGGTACGAAACAGATCAAACCGGCAATGAGGGCTTTACTGTCAATGCCCTGACCCAACGCCCGATGGCGATGTATCACAGTTGGGGCACCCAAAATGCCTGGCTGCGCCAATTGCATGGTCGTAACCCTTTGTATGTTCCTACCAAGCTGATGCGTGAGCATGGACTGCAAGACGGCGATTGGGCCAAGGTCACGTCACCCCATGGACAAATCATCGTTCCGGTTATGGAAATGGCGGCACTGAACGATAATACCGTTTGGACATGGAACGCCATAGGTAAGCGCAAAGGTGCATGGGCCCTGCATGATGACGCGCCCGAGGCCACTAAAGGCTTCTTGCTCAATCACCTGATCCATGAACTTTTACCACCGAAGGGTGACGGGCTGCGTTGGGCCAACTCGGACCCGATCACGGGACAAGCCGCGTGGTTCGACCTGAAAGTGAAGATTGAAAAGGCCGCAGCTCCAGACGACGCGCAAAGCCAGCCTGAATTCGAACCGATCAATTCACCGGTAGGCACCGGCCCAAAAGACCTCGCGTGGAAGGTAGGCAAATGACCCAACTCCCCCATTCAACAGAACGCAAGATGGGTTTGGTGATCGACCTCGACACATGTGTCGGATGCCATGCCTGTGTCATTTCGTGCAAAGGTTGGAACACTGAAAACTATGGCGCTCCGCTTTCTGATCAGGACGCTTATGGTGGCAATCCCTCGGGCACATTTCTAAACCGTGTTCATTCTTATGAAGTGCAGCCTCAAAACGGGCACGCGCAACTTGTTCACTTCCCCAAGTCTTGCCTGCATTGCGAAGATGCGCCCTGCGTTACTGTTTGCCCAACAGGTGCAAGCTACAAACGGGTCGAGGACGGCATCGTTTTGGTAAACGAAAGCGACTGCATCGGATGCGGCTTGTGCGCGTGGTCCTGCCCTTACGGAGCGCGCGAACTGGACGTCGCAGAAGGTGTAATGAAGAAATGTACGCTCTGCGTTGACCGTATCTATAATGAAAATCTGCCCGAAGTTGATCGTGTCCCCTCGTGCGTGCGTACTTGCCCCGCCGGAGCTCGCCATTTTGGCGATCTGGGCGATCCTGACAGCGATGTCAGTAAATTGGTCGCAGAACGTGGCGGCATAGATCTGATGCCTGAACAGGGTACAAAACCCGTGAACAAATACCTGCCGCCCCGTCCCAAAGATACAATCGAGGACCAGATCGATGTTCTGGCTCCTTTGCTTGCACCTATTGCCGAAGAGCCAAAAGGTTTCATGGGCTGGCTCGACAAAGCGCTGGAGAAACTCTGATGCATCCCGCACCTTCCGTTATCGTTTTTACCACGCTTTCTGGCTTGGGCTTCGGTCTGCTGTTCTTTTTGGGACTAGGCCTGCCAAATGTAACCGGCTGGGTTGCATTCACTTTCTTTGTTATTGGTTTTGGTCTGTCAGTCGCGGGACTGCTGGCTTCAACTTTCCATCTGGGTCGTCCTGAGCGCGCAATAAAAGCCTTTACTCAATGGCGGTCAAGTTGGCTCAGCCGCGAAGGATGGTGCGCAGTCGCGGCATTGATCCTCATGGGGCTATATGCCATCGGAGCAATTTTCTTTGACCAACGTTGGGGTCTGCTGGGCTTTGTTGGGGCGTTATTCTCGATCTTAACGGTCTTTACGACTTCAATGATCTACACACAGCTCAAATCGATCCCGCGCTGGAATATGAATCTAACCCCAGCAATGTTCCTCAGTTTTAGCTTGGCTGGCGGCGCACTGCTGGCCGGACAAACCGCGCTGGCGTTGATCTCATTGTTGATCGCCGCATTGGTTCAGATTCTGTACTGGAGGCAAGGTGATCAAGCTTTGGCCCGCTCAGGCACCAACATTGGCACTGCCACTGGTCTGGGTGATCGCGGTTCTGTTCGCGCTTTCGAACCTCCGCACACTGGCACGAATTATCTGTTGCGCGAATTTGTCCATGTGGTGGGCCGGAAGCACGCTGAGAAACTACGCATCATTGCGTTTTCGCTAGGCTTTTTCATCCCGGTCGTTCTGCTGATCATGCCGGTCAATTCTGTCGCCACTAAGCATTTCCTTGCCGCAGTCGCTGTACTTTCACATCTCGCTGGCGTAGCGACGTCGCGTTGGCTTTTCTTCGCGCAAGCTGAGCATGTCGTAGGTATCTACTACGGCAAAAGGTGAGCTGTATCGAGTCTGCCGAAACTACGGCAAACAGTCTTCAACCAAGATGAGTTTCGTACAAAAAAGGCGGTTCCCGGTTTACGAGCGCCGCCTTTTGCATTTCATGAAGTATGCCTTAAACTAATCCTGCATGCGCCATCGCAGCTTCAATCGATGATTTTGTACTGTCTTCTAAACTTGTCAACGGCGAGCGTACTTCGTCGCTGCAACGCCCCAGTTTGCTGAGTGCATACTTAGCGCCCACCAAACCCGGTTCGATGAAAATAGCCTCGTGAAGTGGCATCAATCGATCTTGATATTCCAAGGCCTTGGCGTAATCGCCGTTCAGTGTGGCTTGTTGGAATTCGGCGCACAACCGCGGCGCGACGTTTGCCGTGACCGAAATACATCCCACCCCACCATGAGCATTGAAACCCAGCGCAGTCGCATCTTCACCTGACAACTGACAGAAATCCGGGCCGCAACTTGCGCGTTGTTGACTAACGCGTGCCAGATCACCTGTAGCATCCTTTACGCCGACTATGCGCGGCAATTTTGCCAGTTCGCCCATGGTTTCGGGCGTCATGTCTATTACGGAACGCCCGGGGATATTGTAGATGATGATCGGAATATCTGCGCAGTCATGCAATGCGCGAAAATGGCTAATCAACCCTTTCTGAGTGGGTTTGTTATAATAAGGCGTCACGACAAGCGCAGCGTCAGCACCTACCCTTTCCGCGAATCGCACGAACCGGATCGCCTCAACCGTGTTGTTTGATCCTGCTCCCGCAATAACAGGCACGCGGCCTGCGGCGGTTTTGACAACCTCCGCCACGACGATCTCATGTTCCTCGTGGCTGAGTGTCGGGCTTTCACCTGTGGTGCCAACAGGCACCAACCCGGAAGAGCCTTCTTGAATTTGCCATTCCACCAATTGTTTGAGCGTGTCCAAGTCCAACTCGCCGTTGCGGAACGGGGTGACGAGGGCTGGCATAGAGCCTGTGAACATGGGTGCGCTCCTTAGGGTGCGAATTGCTGTTTTTGCGCCGCGGTCGCTCACGATCTTCGGTTTGTGAGTTGATCCCGGTGACGCAAGGTTTATCCTGAATGGCTCTATCCTTGGTTGGTTGGGAAATGCAAGGGATGACACGCTTTCTAACCGTTTTGATGACGGTGGTAATGATTTTCGCAGTCAACTCGCAGTCTGCGCGCGCAGACGCGGCGGCAGATTTGCAAGCCGGACTTGATGCGATGCGCAAAGGCGACTGGAACCAAGCACTGCAAGTATCTGGAGCGCGCGGTTCAGTGTCGCGCGATATCATTGTCTGGCACTGGCTGCGCGAAGGATTTGGCACTTCCGGAGATGTGCTTGTATTTTTGGGGCGCCGCCCGGATTGGCCCGGTCTTGCATGGTTGCGACGCAAAAGTGAACCCGCCTTCACGGGTGCCGATGCAGATCGGGTGGTGAATTTCTACGCCGAAACACCGCCGCAAACCGCAGAAGGCGCCTTAAACTACGCTGTGGCATTGATGGCAAAAGGCCGCAATGGCGAGGCCGAGGCAGATATCGTGACGGCATGGCGCACGATGCCTATGGGGTCGGGTCTGCAAAAGAATTATCTGGAAAACTTCGACAAGCTGCTGAAACCGCATCACGAAGCGCGGTTGGACCGAATGCTTTGGGACGGCCATCTTGTCAGCGCGAATCAAATGTTGCCGTTGGTCAGTGCAGATCAACGCAAGTTGGCCGAAGCCCGGATTGCCCTGCAGAAACGACAACCAGGGGTCGATGGCAAGGTCTCTGCCGTCCCGAAATCGCTGTCGGACTCGCCGGGTTTGGCCTTTGACCGATTTGTCTGGCGCGATCGAAAAGAGCTTGACGATAGCGCAATCGAATTGATGTTGGCGCGTTCGACAGGACCTGATGAATTAGGAGAACCGGATAAATGGGCTGAAGGGCGCCGCCGACTGGCGCGGCTGGTTATGCGACAGGGCAATATGTCACGCGCTTATGACATTGCGGCAAACCACCACATGACGCCTGAAATGGGCTATGGCTACGCAGATCTGGAATGGCTGTCCGGCTTTTTGGCGCTACGAAAACTGGACGACCCTGACACAGCCGTTCGCCATTTCCAGAATTTTTCAGATGCCGTGAGTTCGCCGATTTCCAAAGGGCGCGGCGGCTATTGGCTGGGCAGAGCCTATGCGGCACAAGGCAACGCAGAAAAGGCCTATGAAGCCTATGCGGCAGGCGCGGATTACCAAACCTCGTTTTATGGCCTTCTGGCAGCCGAGCAGATCGGGCGACCTTTCGACGAAGAATTGGCCAACCCAAGGCGTGCAGCGCATTGGAAACAGGCAGGGTTCGCCAACTCAAGCGTGCTGGAAGCCGGATTGTTATTGTTAACTGCGGACGAAGACAATCTTGCAGAACGGTATTTGACCCATTTGGTGGAAGGCCTTGACCCCATTCAGGCTGCACAGTTGGGGGATTTGGTTATCGAGTTGAAGGAACCTCATCTGGCCGTAATGATTGCCAAACGAGCAGCGACCACCGGGATCGTGCTGCCCGCAGCTTATTATCCGGTACACCCCGTAGCAGATATGGGCCTGCCGATGGCCAAGGAGATGACACTGGCAATTGCGCGGCGGGAAAGCGAGTTTGATCCCGTTGTCATCAGCGGTGCGGGCGCGCGCGGCTTGATGCAAGTTATGCCTGCGACGGCAAAATTGGTCGCCAAGGAATTGGGCATTCTAAGCGGCCACAAAACTGGACGCCTCACCACGGATTGGAAGTATAACGCCAAACTGGGTGCGAACTATCTGTCTGGGCTGGCTGCGGATTTCAATGGCAATGTGGTCATGATGGCCGCTGGCTACAACGCTGGACCACGGCGTCCCATATCCTGGATGGAACGGTTTGGCGATCCACGCCGTGGCGAGGTGGACGTAATCGATTGGATTGAGCTAATTCCGTTTTCCGAGACGCGAAACTATGTAATGCGCGTTGCTGAAAGCCTTCCAGTTTATCGTGCAAGGTTAGGTAAACCGCCCCTTCCAGTGCCGTTCTCTCAAGAACTAACCGGTTCGACTTTGGCGTCTTTCGCGCCATAGAGTGAAAAGACCCGCAGCGATCACCAAGGCTGCGCCCACAATCACCGCTGGGCGTAGCGTTTCACCAAAGATCGCAATACCCAAAATTGCACTCCACATCAGGTGGAAATAGGCGAAAGGCTGCACGGCGCTGGCCTCGGCCATCTCATAGCATTTGATCAACAACCAGTGACCAAGGACCCCGCTAAGACAAAGCAAACCCATCCAGAACCAGTCGTGTAAATGCATTGGTTCCCAAAACCAGATTCCAACAACCGTCATCGCGGTAGCACCCGCAATCCCCGTCCAAAAAAAGCTTGTCGCTGTGCTATCACGTCTGGCAGCATAGCGGGTCATCAGCCCGTAAATCGCGAACATGAACGCAGATATAAGGGGTATCACAGCCCATGGGTTAAATACGCCAATACCCGGTTGCAGAATAATCAGAACGCCTATGCACCCAACGCCGATGGCGGCCCAACGCCGCCATCCGACACTTTCCCCGAGAACCGGCCCGCTCAGCGCAGCAACCAACAAGGGATAGCAAATGAAAACCGCCTGGCTCTCGATCAGACCCAGAATTGTAAACGCGTAAACTGCTACGCAGACCTCCGCGGCCAATAGCACGCCCCTCGTGATCTGCAGCCCCAGCTGGTTCGTGCTGGCCGTCGCCCTGATTCCTCCCGAAGCGCGCATTGCCAAGGCGATCACAAAGGCTGCAAAGAACCAATAGCGGATCATTACCACCATGTAGGTGTTGTAGGCCCCAGCCAAGTGACGGGAAATACCGTCCTGCAAAGCAAAAACAACTGTCGCAGCAATCATAAGCGCAATACCTGCACGAGCATTGTTCTGCTGCGTCATCGCAAAATAGCCCGTGTCATATGCCGTTTGCGACCATATCCCGGCGTACGACTGACGGTGAACCCTGCATCTTGCAGTCCTCGGCGCACGAATCCTGCCGCTGTGTATGTCGCGGCTGTACCCCCCCGGGCAGTGTGATCAGCGACTTGCTGCATCAACTCCTGCCCCCAAAGCTCTGGGTTTTTTGCAGGTGAGAATCCGTCTAGAAACCAGGCATCTGCAATTCCTTTCCATTCGGGTAGAGTTTGCCGCGCATCGCCACTTATGACGTGCAATCGCAGCGTACCAAGATCACATTCCTTACCTTGCCAATTTGAAAGAAACCGACTGCTCCACTCAGCCAAGGCCGGGAATCCCTCCAAAGCGCGGGCCATATCGTCATGTGCCATCGGAAACGCTTCGAAACTGGTAAAAGTCAAAGCTGTTGTCTGGCCCGACTTTTCCCATTCGGACCATACTGTCAACATGTTCAGACCGGTACCGAAACCCAGTTCGGCAATATGAAAGCCGGGGGCAAATCGCGCAGGCAAGTCGTTCCCGCCCAGAAAGACATGGCGCGTTTCCTCTAACCCATTTTGCAACGAGAAATAGGGATCATTAAATTGATCCGATACTGGGACCCGATCCCCGGTCCATGTGAGTTTGGCATGCTGGTCTGCCATAGGATATTCCTGTAACTAGGCCGCGCGACACTGAACAAGGAAAGGCGGTTTGGCAATGGTCGATGTCACTGTGCGCGGAGCAGGAATTTTCGGCCTGTCCATCGCCTGGACTTGCGCAAGACGCGGAGCAAAGGTGCAGGTGGTCGACCCCTTTGGCGCCGGGTCCGGGTCCAGCGGTGGCTTGGTCGGCGCGCTTGCCCCACATGTGCCGGAGAATTGGAATTCGAAAAAGGCCTTTCAGTTCGAAAGCCTGATAATGGCCGAAGCTTTCTGGGCCCAAGTTGAAGCCACCGGAGGGGTATCGGCAGGATACAGTCGATCGGGACGAATTCAGCCCATCCAGGACAAGCGAACGCTTGAACTTGCGCGCGCGCGGCAAAACTCGGCAAAAGAGCTTTGGGGCGGTCACGCAGAATGGCAGGTGAAATTGGTCACCGAATTGGGTACTTGGTGCCCGTCCAGCCCAACCGGATATGTGATCCACGACAACCTTAGCGCACGCATCCACCCGCGCAACTCGTGCTCGGCACTAGTGGCCGCACTGGGCGTCATGGGTGTTGACATCGTGCCAGAAGCATCAGACGCGGGCCGAGTTGTTCACTCGACAGGTCTTGGTGGGCTAGAAGAACTCAGTCAAGTTTTTGGAAAAACGGTGGGCAATGGCGTTAAAGGACAGGCGGCTTTGTTGCGTTTCGATGCAGGCGATGCACCACAGCTTTTTGTCGACGCTATTCATATCGTGCCGCACGCCGACGGAACTTTGGCTGTCGGATCGACGTCGGAACGAGACTACGACGAACCAAACAGTACCAACGAACTTTTGGATGAGGTAATTGACCGCGCCATGGGCGCCGTTCCGGTTTTACACGGGGCCGAGGTTATCGAACGCTGGGCCGGTGTCCGTCCTCGAAGTAAGAGCCGGGCGCCGATGCTGGGAGCGCATCCATTGCAAAAGGGACAGTTCATTGCCAATGGCGGCTTCAAAATCGGGTTTGGGATGGCCCCCAAAGTGGCCGAGGTAATGGCAGATCTGATGCTGGAGAATAACGACGCAATCCCGGGCGAATTCCGCCCGTCGGCATCACTCTGACCGGGGAACCGCCTCTGCTTGCATACATTGGCGCCCGTCAGGGCCACGCACCCATAGGTTCCTGTCGTTACGGCACAACGTTGCGGATTCAAAATGCATTAATGCAGACGTGGCTCGAAATGAGAACTCGACCAATGATCCCATCAGTTCCGTCGCGAACAGCATCAGAAGCTGGGCCAAAAGCGGGCCATGCACCACGAGACCGTCGTAACCTTCTACATTCTTGGCATAGTCCAAATCATAGTGAATTCGATGGCCGTTGAACGTGAGTGCAGAGTACCTGAACAATATCGTTGAGTCGAACGCAACATCCTTGCCATCTGTTTCATCAATTCTGGCTTTGGGCGGCGTCGGTTTGGTTTCTGAATCCGCAGAGTCGTTGCGGTATACAAGGTCTTGCCATTCGGTCACGCACAGCTTTCCGCCCTGCCGCAATTCATGCCTGAGCGTTACAATGCCAAGTGGTCCGGTTCGCCCGGTTTTTGATTGAACATTTTCCAAAACAGTATGGCGTTCCGCTTCGACCCCAGCGATTAAGGGCACATCAAACCGCAAACGGCCACCTGCCCACATTCGCCTTGGTAATCCCATATCGGGGATCAAGCCGCCCCCAACCTTGGGATGCCCATCCCGACCCAATTCAGAAGGGGGGCTTGGTAACCAAAAATAGGCTTGATGAAAGAACGGCGGCAAAGGTGAACCGGACGCAATCGTTTCTTCTGCCGACAGCGTTGCTTGAAGCGCCGCTGCGCGTGCCGGGTCCAATATGTCGGTTCGAGTTTGTGTCTTCAGCTCCTTGGTCATACCGACACCCTAGGCAGCGTCACATGAGGGAACAAGCGTCTGTTCAGAAGCCAGCTTCAGCCCTAAGTTTTTCCATTAGGGTTCGAAGGCTTGCTTCGTAACGTGGGCTGCTCAATTTGCCATCTTCATCGAATTCGTTGGAACTGCTGACCAAATGAATCTCCGGCCCTTGCAGAATGCGTGGCTGAAATGGAACCATGTATGCCCGTAGGATCATCTGGGCGCGCTCGCCCCCCGCACGACCGGCAGCGGCAGACATTACTGCCACCGGCTTATTCGCCCAAGGTTTGCCATCGGTTCTGCTGACCCAATCCAATGCATTTTTCAAAACGCCGGACGGGCCTTTATTGTATTCTGGCGTCGAAATTATCACGGCATGTGCATGGGAAATCTGGTCTGCAAGAGTTTGAACAGCAGCTGGGATTCCCTCGCCGTCTTCCAAATCACCGTCATAGAGAGGCAGGTTCAATTCTGCCTCGATAAATTGACCGGGTTGAAACAACCGGGCAGCCTCACGCAGCAACTTGCGGTTAGTAGCGTCCTGACGTAGCGATCCTGACAGGCCAAGTAGAATAGGTTCAGGCATAGGGTAGGCTCCGGCTTGGTATCAGCGGAAACTTAGTTCGAGTTTGGCCATTGCCAAACTCAAACCCACACATTCTCATAGGAAATGTCAAAACTGAACCTTACTGCTGCGTCCAACTCAAGTCAGGCGTTGCCGCTTGGCACAATAACAATTTCTACCCTACGATTCTGAGCCTTGCCTTCGGGTGTTAGGTTCGACGCGATCGGATTATTCTCACCCTGACCAATCGTAGTGATCCGGGAAAAGTTTACACCATTCGCTTGCAGAACGTCTGCCACCGCATTTGCACGGCGAACCGACAAATCCTGATTATAGGACGCTTCGCCATCGCTATCGGTATGGCCGACAATTTGAACGTTCGAATTTGGGTAGTTTACCAAATTCTGCCCGACCCTTGCCAGATCATCACGCAGCGCCGGGCGCACTGTCGAGCTGTCGGTGTCAAAAGTAATGTCGTTTGGAACAGTTACAATCAGACGGTCGCCAGCATTAACGATGGTTATCCCATCATTAGCTAATTGCTGCCTCAACTCTGCTGCTTGTTTATCCAACTGGTTGCCAATCAAAGCGCCCCCTGCTGCGCCTATGGCCCCTCCGGCCGCCGCGCCCAACAGAGGATTTGAATTGTTGGCGATTGCACCTACCCCAGCACCGACTATTCCGCCCAGAATCGCGCCTTGTTTGGTGTTTTGATTAGGGTCGCTGGGCAAACTGAGTGTGCCCGGATCCGTGCAGGCACCAAGTGCCATCGCTGAACACAGCCCTAGCGAAAGGACAAATTTGGAAATGGTCATGAAATCACCTTCTGCTCCGATGCCCGTTCGTCGGGTTTGTTTCGTTGACCGCACTATAACATCGCAGCCGCATTAGGTCTCAAGCAACATATCGGTGAAATAGGCAAATACCCGCCAACTATGCAGCGTCAGAAGAATTCGTCGTTTGATTCTGTTCCTGCCAAATCGCGCGCAACGGCTCACCCTGTCCAAAAAAGTGATCTTCCAAAAGATCGCAAGACCAAATGCGGTCCGTTCGGAAATGGCGGAACCCATTTCTCAACTCACACCAGCCCGCAAGGATGGTGCACTCGATATGGTAAATAAGAGCCACAGGCCGAACGACCCGGTCCGTTCGAATTTCATCGGAGTTCTGATATGAGATTCGAATTTTTCGCTCTTTCCGAATAGCTTCACGATAGTTGGCCACCGGGACGCACCCATTTGCAGGATCGTCAATTGGCGTACCCCAAGGCGCAACCTGCAACCAATCTGACGGGGCACGCAGCGCTTCGATCTTGCGACAAACCCGGTCTGCGGCTTTTTGCAGAGTGCTGTCACCGGTGCGCGCCAGCATCGAAAGACCCACCCATAACGCTTCAACTTCTTCTGGATCGAAATTCAGCGGCGGCAGGTCATACCCGCGGCGCATCATGTAACCAACGCCTGCTTCGCCCTCGATTGGTGTGCGTTGGGCCTGCAGCGCGGCGATGTCGCGATAGACTGTGCGGACCGATATTTCCAGCTTTGCCGCCAGTTCTTCCGCTGTCACCGGGCCTTTTGATACGCGCAGAATTTGAATGATTTCAAACAAACGGGTCGAACGACGCATCTCAGTCTCCTTGCGATCTCCTGACACTTTAGCACAACCCCCTGACAGCGGGGTGTCAGGAGGGTTACGGCAGGTTCCAATTGACGTCAGATCAAGGAGGACCACAATGCCAAGCCGCGACAACCATGTAATGATGAAACTAAAACTTGGCCGTTGGTCGCAACATCGCGCACCGCGAGGTTTTGAAATTGAAAGCGAGATTGCTTCTGTCCGGCATTGCGAAAACACTCAACCCAAGAGGCGGAAGCGGCTCTTTTCCCTGAGAAATTTCAAGGCAATTTGGCCAGGTCGGGCCTTAGGTCAAAAATCGGCAGTTGCCCGAAACCTCATTGCGATTCCACCTTCGGGGTTTTTGAGACGTAATTCTTCGGAATGAAGCATAAGGCGCGGGAAATTTCGCGCCGCTCCTTCTGCATAGAATGGATCACCGAGTATCGGGTGCCCGACAGCTTGCATGTGAACACGCAACTGGTGAGATCTGCCGGTTTGAGGAAAGAGCCGAATACGGGTGGTGCCATCCTCGTATCGAACAACACGCCAATCGGTGACAGCTGGTTTGCCGGTGTCATGGCAGACCTTCTGAAGCGGGCGGTTCGGCCAATCGACGATCAGTGGCAAGTCCACTGTACCTGTCCTTTCGGCGACACGGCCCCAAACCCGTGCGATATAGGTCTTTCGAGTTTGACGTTTCTCGAACTGTAACCCCAGATGGCGCTGCGCATGAGGCGTCTGAGCAAAAACCATAACGCCTGACGTGTCCCGATCCAGCCTATGAACAAGCAGTGCCTGGGGAAAAGCGGCCTGCACTCTTGTCAGCAAGCAATCAGCCAAATGTTCTCCCCGCCCTGGAACCGACAACAGACCAGAGGGTTTGTTGACCACTAACAGTTGCGAATCCTCATGCAGAACGTCCAGGGGCTTATTCGGGGGATCGTATGTTTCGCTCATGCTTGTCTGCCTATCGCAGGCACCAACCTCCCGCAACGTCGTCCTTGCCTGCGCAATGGGCATAGGCAACTCTGGCACCAAAATTTTCGGAGACGAGATGCACCCTACGATCGAACAAATGCAAATGGTGGTCGCAAAAGGCGATGAAAGCCAAATTGCAGATTTATTGGCGGAAGATGTGCGATTTTTACCGCCAACATATTACAAAACCTGGACAGGACGCGTGCCAGTTGCTGCTGTGCTTAGCCATGTCGGTCAGGTATTCTCCGGCTTTCAGTATCGCCGGATTATGGGCGGTGGCAAAGACTGGGCGCTCGAGTTCCAATGCAAGGTTGGCGAACTGAATGCAGTCGGGGTCGATCTTATCACACTCAACGATGATGGCCTGATTCAAACGTTCGAAGTCGTCATGCGCCCATACAAAACTGTCGGCGCGTTGCGCGAAGCCATTATGGCGCGTGTGATGCAAGACCCCAGATTTTTAGATTTCAAAGATGCTCTAAGTTGAAAGTTCCCGGCCTCATGGATGCCGACCGGATTTTGCGGATTCCGCTGCTGCCAGTTTTGGCTGTTCAGGCTTTGCATGTCAGACGCAATGCACAACGACTTCCCGAGCCGATTGGACCACGCAAAGGGCGCGAAGGTCATGGGCCGCGATTAAGGTTGCTCATCGCTGGGGACAGTTCGGCCGCAGGGGTTGGGGTCGATTATCAAAGTCAGGCGCTTTCTGGTCAACTGGTCTCCAGGTTAGCCCGCCAATACTGTGTCGAGTGGAGGCTTGAGGCTACGACAGGACATACGACACAGGACACACTGAACAGGCTACAGAATTTGGACGCTACCTTTGATGTCGTGGTGACGGCTTTGGGTGTAAACGATGTGACGCGGCTTGTTTCCCAGCGAAAGTTTGCAAATCTACAGACCCGCTTGCTGAACCATTTATCAAAAAAATTAGGTGCGCGTCACGTCGTTGTCACCGCGGTACCACGGATGGAGCGATTTCCAGCCCTACCTCAGCCACTGGCTTGGGTTCTTGGACGACAGTCGTCGCGGCTTGATCAAAGTCTACAATGTCTTATAAAGGATTTTCCGGGCGCACTTCACTTACCGTTGGATTTTCCAGATGACCCGACACTGGCTGCAGCTGACGGGTATCACCCCAGCCCAAAGGCTTATCAACTATGGGCGGAAGCAGTTGCTAATCTGCTCCGTCAAGCCTGATTCCGCAGCTTTCGGATCATAGGAAGCGTGTAAACGACCAAGGCCGCCCAGATCAAAGGGAATGCAATCATCCTGCCGCGGTCGATTTGTTCGCCAAACACGAAGACAGCAGTAACAAAAATCATTGTTGGCGCAATGTATTGCAAAATTCCCATGGTCGATAACCTGACCATTTTTGCTCCGTTAGCATAAATTAACAACGGCACAGCTGTGACAACCCCGGCACCCACCAAAAGCATAGTGTCAGAAGCCACAGGGCCGAAATGGCCTTCTCCCTTTGCGCCAAGCCATGTGACATATAGCAACGCTGGGATCAGGAGGATCAGAACTTCCAGAAGAAATCCCTGATTGGGACCTATCGGAAGGGAGCGTTTAAAGAAGGCGTAAAAGCCCCAACTGAACATCATACCTAGTGCAGCCCATGGAATATTACCGGCTTCAAGTATCAAAACCAACACGCCCGTCGCTGCCAATCCGACGGCCACCAATTGCGTGCGATTAAGTGGCTCGCGCAGAAGAAGCGCCCCTAGCGCAATACTAAATAGCGGGTTGATATAATAACCCAGTGCAGCATCCACAGCATTTCCTGTTGCAACCGCCCAAACGAATATGGCCCAATTTATGGAAATCAGCGTTGCTGTAAGGCAAGCCATTCCCAACATACGCGGGCTTCGTAAAGCAGCTTTCAAATCTTTTGTCCGCCCAAGAGCCACAAGCAAAAGCCCGGCCAAAGGAACTGACCAAATGACCCGATGCGCCACGACTTCAACCGGTCCAATGTGATCCATTGCCTTCATGTACAATGGAAGGAAACCCCACAGAAAGTAAGCCGTCACCGCAAGAGCAAGCCCCTTTGGTGTATCCGTATTTTGGGGGCTTGTCGTGATGTCCGCCATAATGGGTCTCCGGCTTATACCGGATGTCTTTACGTCAGTTCAGGCAGGTTATTAAACCACCAAAAGCGTGAAGAAACCCATCAAATATTTTGATGGGCCTGAAGAAAAGGGCGAAATAGCGCTATTCCTCTAGGTACTTAGATTATATCTTTACACGCTCAGATTTCGGATCGTACATCGGCTTGAGAGAAGCTTCGGCTTTAACTTTGACACCACACACATCGATTTCGTATGTGGATGCCAAAACGTCCGCAGGCTTCTCGCCTTCGCATGGTACATAGCCAAGACCAACGGCTCCGCCTAACGTGTGACCATAATTTCCCGAGCTTAGATAACCAACGTACTCTCCGTCTCGGATGATAGGTTCGTTGTGGAAGAGCAAAGGTTCAGGATCGGTCAGTTTGAATTGCACAAGGCGGTTTTTGGGCCCGCTATCCTTTCTGGAAATCACTGCTTCGCGCCCGATGAAGTCACTGCCCTTGTCCACCTTGACGGCAAAGCCGAGACCTGCATCGACGACGTGATCCTCGCAGGTAATATCATGGCCGAAATGGCGGAACCCCTTTTCGATGCGGCAACTGTCCATCATGTGCATACCGCAAAGCTTGAGCCCAAAATCTTGCCCAGCCTGGTGCAAAGTCTCGAAAACGTGGCCCGCCATATCGGCGGAGACATAGATTTCCCAGCCAAGTTCACCCACGTAAGTCACGCGATGTGCACGAGCCAACCCCATGCCGATTTCGATTTCCTGCGCCGTGCCGAACGGGTTTGTCGCATTGGAGAAATCGTTTGGTGAAACTTTTTCCAACAGTTTCCGGGCATTTGGGCCCATAACGGCCAATACTCCTTCGCCTGCGGTAACATCAGTGACAACCACATTGAAATCCCCAATATGGCGCATCATCCAAGTCTGATCAGCCAGCCGAGTCGCGGCGGGTGTGACAACCAGATAGGCGTTTTCAGATAGGCGGGTCACGGTCACATCCGCCTCAATACCGCCCGCGCGGTTGAGAAACTGGGTATAGACGATCCTGCCATTCGGCACCGAATAATCGCCGCCACCGACATAGTTCATGAACGCTTCGGCATCGGGACCGTCAACGCGGATCTTGCCAAACGATGACATGTCGTACATGCCCACATTTTCGCGCACGGATTTGTGTTCCGCAGCCGAGTTCTCGAACCAATTCTGGCGTTTCCAGCTGTACTGGTATTCCGGCTTCTGCCCCTTGCTCGCAAACCAGTTGGCGCGTTCCCAACCCGCCAGTTCACCCATGACCGCCCCATGTTCTAGCAAGTGGTGGTGGAACGGTGTCCGGCGCACACCGCGCGCCGTTACCTTCTGGCGGTAAGGAAAGTGATCAGCATAGAGAAGACCCAATGTCTCTTTCGAGCGTTCGAACAGATACTGTTTGTTACCTTGGAACGGTTGCATCCGGCTGATATCCACGTCACCCAGATCAAATGGCTTTGCGCCCGTATCCATCCACTCGGCCAGAGCCATTCCTGCGCCACCTGCGGACTGGATACCAATCGAGTTAAAACCTGCCGCGACCCAAAAATTATCCATCTCTGGCGCAAGCCCCAAGTGATATGCATCATCTGGAGTAAAGCTTTCGGGGCCATTAAAAAAAGTGTGAATACCAGCCTCTGCAAGCATAGGCATACGGTTACATGCAGCTTCGAGTATCGGTTCGAAATGATCGAAATCTTCGGGTAGCTGATCGAATTCAAACGTTTCCGGGATACCTTTCATTGCCCACGGCTTGGCATTGGGCTCAAATGCACCCAACAGAATTTTACCGGCGTCTTCTTTGTAATAGGCGCATTCATCGGGGACGCGAAGTACCGGCAATTGCGTAAGACCGTCAATGCTCTCGGTTACGATGTAAAAATGTTCGCAGGCATGAAGCGGGACATTGACCCCCGCCATCCGGCCGACCTCATGACCCCACATACCAGCGCAGTTCACCACCATGTCGCATTCAATGTGGCCTGATGCGCTGCCATCGTCCGCTACCCAGTCCACACCCGTAACTTTGCGGCCCTGCTTAACAATATCGGTGACCTTGACGCGTTCCTTAACGATCCCACCTCGTTGACGCGCACCTTTGGCCAGTGCCAGCGCAATGTTCGCTGGGTCGCCCTGGCCGTCCAAGGGCAGGTAGACGGCACCCTTGACACCATCAAGGTTCAAATGCGGGTACAACTCTTGTACGCGATCGTTGGAAATCTCCTCGACTTCAACTCCAAACGCACGCGCCATGGCAGCCTGACGGTAAATCTCTTCCTTACGCTCTTCGGTCAGGGCAACAGTGATCGAACCGCATCGCTTGAACCCGGTTGCGACGCCAGTTTCTTCTTCAAGCGAGCCATAAAGTTCCTGACTGTATTTCGCCAGTTTAGTCATGTTCGCAGTTGCGCGGAGTTGCGCAATCAGACCTGCCGCATGCCACGTGGTGCCACTAGTTAACTGCTTGCGTTCCAACAGAACTACATCATCCCAGCCCTTTTTGGTCAGATGATAGGCTACCGAGCATCCGATCACACCGCCACCGATGATGACCACCCGGGCCTTTTGAGGAAGTTCAGCCATTGTTGATGACTCCGATTTTTCAGGTTTTGCCCAAACTGACATGAAAGACCGACAAACGATGTACAGAAAGCGTCACAAAAGTCGCGAAAATCACCTTGGCGATGACCGTCGCTTTTCGCGCCTCAAGGCAAAAGGTGTCACGCCAAAAAAGCTTTTGTAAACAGACGAAAACCCGTTCGGAAACCCGCATGCCAAGCCGATTTCACGAACGCTCATTGTTGTGTTCAAAAGCAAGTTGTTGGCTTTTGCCAGTCGCATTTCGCGGTAGAACCCGTTCGGAGTGGTTCCAAAGAAGGATTTGAACTTTCGTTCCAGCGACCGATTTGACAGGTTTAGCATGTCAACGATCTCGTTTATTGCCAATGGATCTTCGATATTCGCCTGCATCAGCTTTATGCATTCATCCAGTTTTGCATCCCCAGTGGCAGTGTTTTTAAAGCCCGAAAAAGGTTGGAGGGAAGAAAAATCCCGGATGCTCTCGTGCAGCATAATATCGGCCACTGTCATTTTGGCAGGGCCCGAGATGTGGCGGCCAATAACGGCCAAAGCGACATCGGTTGTCGCTTCCATTCCAGCACATGTAACAACGGGGCCAAGTTCAGTGGCGATCGACAGTTTAGCCTCAAACCTGGCGCCTCGCTCGCGAAGAAAAGAGGCGTTCTCCCAATGGGTTGCCATTTCAGCAGTGCCGTGTTCATCGATGTACCGGCTGGCGGCTTCGGCCAGCAAAAACACCTGTGCCCCGCTATAAGTGTAATTCGAAACTATACGCCCCAAAGACAACTCTGGCTGATCCGGATCTGAATTGCCTATCACAAACAAGTAACTTGCGTTCGGCCTGTTCGAAATCGGCTCGGTCGGAACGGTTGCGTTACTGCTGCTTCCAACTGGCCCCCCCTTATGCGATCGATAGGTATAGCTGAAAGGCGGATGTGGACAGACGCGATTGCCAAGGCGAAGAACCTCAACCAGCGACGCGAACTCCAACAAAACGAACCCCTGCGCGACCATAATGTCAAAGTGAATTTGTCCACCGGGTCCTTGCTGGTTGTCGGATGTCGCGTTGGATTGCATTCCGGTCCTTTCAGACGATCCTGTGACCGGTTTCTTGCAAACGTTTCGCTATTGCTTCGATATGGTCTGGTCCCACCTCGCAGCAACCGCCAACAATTGTTGCCCCCTGATCGACCCATTTCATTGCATGCTCTGCGTATGTTTCCGGACCAAGGTCGACACGTCGTTCCAATGCGTCAACGGTCGGGGCGTCCTGAAGAAATTCTTGAGAAATACCGGTGAACCCGTTCGCATAGGCACCATATGGCAATTTCATAGAGGCCAGAATATCCAATGCCGTGGGGATCGCTTCGGGACGAGAACAATTTATCAAAAGCGCCTGTGGTGCGTATTGTTCTACCAAAGGTGCAATGTCGGCAAGTGGTTCACCAGATCGCAGCAGTGCGCCATCATCATCCATAACTGACAAGGCTAGCCAAACAGGTTTGCCGCAACGTGCTGTACCTCGCAATGTTCCTTCGCCTTCAAGCAAAGAGGACACGGTTTCGATGAGGAACAGATCGACACGATCCACCATCAGTCGAACCAGTTCTGAAAATTTGTCCGCTGCCTCATCAGGATCGGGCTTCAGATCTGGCCGATATGTTGCCAGCAATGGGCCAAGTGAACCCGCAATTCGGGCCTTCGCACCCTTACGCGCGTGCTCGGCCTGCAAAAGCGCTGCATCAACCAACGCAGAAAGTTGATCTTCCAGCCCGACCCGTTCCAATCGCGAACGATGCACTGCGTAAGTATTGGTTGTCGCAATCGTCGCGCCTCGGCGAAAGTATTCCTCGTGTACTTCCCGCACCAACTCCGGGTGGTCCATCATCACACGCGTGGACCAGAGCGGTGTTGGCTTGTCCCCGCTGCGTTTAACCAATTCCTGCCCAATCGAGCCGTCCAGAAGCGTGATGTCTGCCATTTATCCGTCTCCTCAGGGAACCAAAACCAATTTTCCCGGCAAGGTCTTTGATTGGAAATCCACTTGAGCAAGCGCGATATCGCGAAGTGGATAGGTTTTTGAAATCAGAGGCTTTACCCGTCCGGAATTCATCAATTCAACCAAGCGGCCGAATACATCAAACTCTTGATGCGTACAGCCGTGAATCGTGATGTCCCGCAGATATATATCGCGTAAGTCAGCCTGTATTATCGGACCTGCGATTGCTCCGGAAACGGCATAGTGCCCACCGGGTCGAAGCGCTTGGATCAGGCCAGGCCAGGCTGGACCTCCCACGACATCTATCACGACATCAAAAGCATCAGCTGGCAGAGACGCGTCGCGGTCATAGGTGTCAATGGCCCCCTGTTGCTTGACCACATTCGCTTTGGTCGAACTCGTAACCCCTGAAACCGTTGCTCCCCGTAGCGTCGCCAACTGAACCGCGGCAAGACCGACACCCCCGGACGCACCAGTAATTAGGACGTTGTGCCCTGCAGTAACTCTGGCACGCGTAAGCAAATTCTCGGCGGTACCAAACGCACACGGTATTGCCGCGATTTCAATATCCGAAAGAGGGGAACTACTGACGTCATACAAATCATTGGCCTCGACCAGGCAATATTGGGCAAACGCGCCGTCCATCTCGGACCCGAGCGCGATAAATCCGGTAGGATTGCCGGGACGCGAACGTGGCAAGTTGATCGGGCACGTAACTCGCTGGCCGGGTTCGAACCCTGTCTCTGGTCCGGCTATTTCAACTATTCCGCAAAGATCGCCTCCCTGAATTCGCGGAAAGTTCAGGGAACCGCCCCAACCACCGGCCTCGACGTCCTGTTCCACATCTTCGGTCGCGCCAGTTACCTCCGAAGAATACCATCCAATCCGCGTGTTGATATCGGTGTTGTTCACTCCGGCCGCAGCAACTCGAACCAGCACTTGCCCCTTGTCCGGTGTCGGTACTGGAATGTCGTCGCGCCATTCCAAAGCTTCTGGACCACCGTGGCGGGTCAGGAACACACCTGACATGGTTTTTGGAATTGCCATTGTTACACCTTTAGTCTTGATCGTCGGGGTGAGGCGGAACCGGTCCCATTGGTACGATGTCATAGCGTGCGTTCAGCGCCGCCACTTTAGCCTCGTCAGCAAAATCGGTCTCGGTCATAGTCGCCAGCTCGGCAAGAAATCCATCGAAACCAGAAGGTTGAAATATCATCAACATCCTTGCCGGTGCCCCTCCAGCTACGCGGCACGCGTGTGGGACACCAGGTGGAACATGGATGGTTGTACCCGTCGTGCATCGATGCCAGTCGCCATCAACATAAAAATCCACCTCACCCTCCAAAAAATAGAAGGTTTCTGCATGGCTGTCATGGCGATGAAGGCCCAGCGCAAAGCTGGCCTTCAAGTTATCCTCCATGAGCGTATATACACCATCGGTATCCTGACCCGACACCTTTACAAATGTGTGGTCGTTTTCCCAATCATAATTGGGACCCTCTCCGGGTCCCAATTTCGCATATCTTTTACTCATGGCCTTCTCCGAGAGAGGTTACGCTCGCAACCGCTCGTTTTCAGGATCCCAAAGCGGTTGATCCTGCTCTACCACAGCGCGGTGCTTTTCGCCGTAGATTTCTACCTCAAGCTCGGTGCCCGGGTTTGCAAGCTCGGACTTGATCATGCCAAGTGCGATTGACTTTCCGACACGATAGCCCCATGCGCCAGACGTTGTTTCGCCCACGATTTCACCATTTTGCCAGATGCACGACATGTAAGGTGCGTCGCAATCACCCGCGTCTACCGTCAAAGTAACGAATGCCTTTTTCACACCCTGCTGCTTTTCGTTCAGGATCGCGGCCTTGCCTGGGAAGTTTTGCGGCTTATCCAGCTTTACGAACCTTTCCAGCCCGCCTTCCAACAAAGAATAATCTGTGCTCAGGTCGCCTTTCCACGCGCGGTAGCCTTTTTCGATACGCAACGAGTTCAATGCATACATTCCAAAAGGCTTGGCTCCCGCATTGATGATTTCGTTGTAGATTTCCGGCATATGCTCGTTAAGAGCGTGCACTTCCCAACCCAATTCACCCGCAAAAGAAACGCGGATCAGATAAGCCGGCTGGCCAGCCACCGTTGCCGACTGGTGCGTCAACCATCCAGAGGTCAAATCGGCATCTGTCATTTCCGATAGTATTTCGCGGGACTTGGGCCCCGTGACAATCAAAGTGTCCCGGGTTGTGGTTACATCCTCAATCGATACGCCCTGAGGCATTGCACCGGTAAGGATATCGCGATCATGCCACTGAGCGGTTGCAGCGGTGATCATGACAAACTCATCTTCGCCAAGTCGAATGCAGGACATCTCTGTCAGGATACGGCCCCGTTCATCAGCGATATAAATCAGGTTCATACGGCCAATTTTAGGCAATCCCCCCGTTGCCAGAGATCGAAGAGCCTCCGCCGCACCCTCACCCTTGACAATGAACCGTGAGAAACCCGGCAGATCCAAAACTCCGCAGTGATCGCGGACGGCTTCACACTCCTCCTTGATGCGCTGTTCCCACGGCCCTGAACGACCCCAGGTATGCGTCGCATCAAGCGAAGTATCGTCGCCCGGTTTCGCGAACCAGTTGGCGCGTTCCCAGCCATTATATGCGCCCATTACGCCACCAAGCTCTTTGACTTTGTCATGAACGGGCGAAAGTTTCTTGTCGCGGGCTGCAGGCCATTCATGATGGGGGAAGTGCATGGCGTATTCGTTGCCATAAACCTCCATGCCTTTTTTGTTGCAGTAGTCCTGATCCGTATAGTCGGTGTAGCGGCGCGGATCGACCGCCCACATGTCCCATTCTGTCGCGCCATCGACGATCCACTCGGCCAGTACCTTTCCTGCACCACCGCCCTGCGCGATCCCAAAAGTAAAGGTGTGCGCTTCGAACGCGTTCTTCACACCCGGCATCGGGCCAATCAGCGGAAGGCCATCCGGCGCATATGGGATCGGGCCGTTGATCACCCGCCCGACGCCCGAAGTCGCCATAAGCGGCACTCTTTCCATCGCGTCAGTGACTATGTCCTCGATGCGGTCCAGATCGTCGTTCCACAGTTGGAAGCTGAAATCGTCGGGCATTGGATCATCGTCGGTCATCCAATGGCCTTTGCAATTGGGCTCATAAGGGCCAAGGTTGAAGCCGTTCTTCTCTTGCCGCAGGTAATACGAGATATCCACGTCGCGCAGAAGAGGCAGCTTGCCGCCATTTTCCTTTGACCACGCCTCGACTTCCGGG
>NZ_JBXWSJ010000037.1:0-47391 GCF_059613365.1 Ruegeria sp. BHSA163 | reverse complement strand
GGATTACGGCTGGGTCGCAAACCCGAGAAATTCTCTTCACTCAGTATCAGCCCGCGTCTTGCGCCAAGGTCCAATGTGCACAACAGCTTGCGCATTTGATTGCCGAAAGCAGTTAGAGCGTCATGGGTTCCATAGATTGAAAAATGCGTTGCGGCGTCCGCCAGCCCTGTCTTGCGTGTGCGAAAAGGCAGAACCAGCGCGTACTGCGGCCAGATAAGTTCCCGGTTTTCAAACAAAAAGGATTGGGCTGCTGTCGTTCCGGTTTTGTGAAAACCCAGGTGCAGCATAACCCGGCGCATCAAAGCAATCCTTCGGGTGGATCGGCAACAATTCGGCCTTTTTCAAGATCGACGGTTGGAACCGCTTCGCGGGTGAATGGCAGCAAGACGGTTGAGTTCAGGCCTGGCCCATGAAGTTCCAAAAGGTCAGCCGCGCCGTGGTTCTGAACGGATTTCACGCTGCCCAGCAATGTCCCGCCAGTGTCATAGACGTCAAGACCGATCAGGTCAGTGTGATAAAATTCGTCATCTGGCAACGACGGCAACTGATCACGACGCGCATACAATCGCAGGCCCTTCAGCTCGTCCGCCTGCTCTTTTGTTTCGATTCCGCCCAATCGAGCAGCAAAGCCGTTCTTGATCTGCCGTGTCAGCACAAGCGGGTAGCGTTCGTTGCCAGTGTCATTGGTCAGAGGTGAATAAACCTCGATATCCTCGGGAACCGCGCAAAAGCTTTTTAGCCTAACCTCACCCCGCACGCCGTAAGAGCCTGTGATGCTGCCTACGCAGACCAGATCACTCATCTGCGTCCTCCTTCGCATAAATTCGCCACAACGCGACCGCCGGCGTCAAGACATCTGTCTGTGTGTGCGTTACGCTCAAACAAAACTCCGGCAACGAAAGCAATGCAAAGTAATAAAGGCAATCTTATAAGTCCGAACATATGTCCTCAGCGTATTTCGATCAGCATCGCATCGCGCCGCCGCTCCCAGCCTGAGCGTTCCAGTTCAGGTTGGTCTGAGACCATTTGCGGCCGGCCAATGCAGTAATATCCCACCAAAGACCAAATGTCGGGGACGTCAAGGTCCTGTTTCAACTGTTCGGGATCCAGGATGGACACCCAACCCATCCCTAACCCCTCGGCGCGCAGGGCAAGCCAGAAAAGTGTTATTGCAGACACTACGGAATACCGCCGTGTCTCAGGCATTGTAGCGGCACCCAAACCCATTCCTTTTGTGGTAGAGTCGTCGCAAAAGACTGCCAATTGCACAGGGGCTTCCTGCATGCCGGACAATTTGAGGCGGCTATAGCTCAAGGCTTTTTCACCGGAGTAGCCCGCAAGTGCCTGCTCGTTCGCCGCCTGAAAATTCTTAAGTGCGGCAGAGCGGGCGTCTTCACTATCGACACGGATCAAGCGCCAGGGTTCGCTCAATCCCACGGAAGGCGCCCTTAGAAATGCGTCGAGGCAGCGCGTGAGCACTGCCTCGTCAATTGGATCGGTGCGAAATCGGCGCACGTCACGACGAAGCCGCATCAACAGATCAAACTGCATGCGGAACTCATCGGTGAATGCGTGATCCTGCACGCTATCGTTCCGATTATTCTTCTGCTGCGGCCACTTCTTCTTCAGCGGGCGCTTCCGCAGCTTCAGTGGCTTCAGCAGCTTTCGAAGCTTTCTCTTCTGCACGTTCCTGAGCTTTCTTGCCAGGGGTGCCTTTTTGCGGGTTGTTACGCTCCGCTTTCTCACGCGTCCCGGCTGCTTCGAGCATACGTGCGATCCGGTCGGTTGGTTGCGCACCCTGATCCAGCCAGTATTGGATGCGCTCCATGTTCATTTTCACGCGCTCTTCGCTGTCTTTCGGCAGCAGCGGGTTGTAGGTGCCCAGTTTCTCGATAAAACGACCGTCGCGCGGCATACGGCTGTCGGCCGCTACGATGCGGTAGAAAGGACGTTTTTTCGAGCCGCCGCGGGCGAGACGAATTTTCATTGCCATGGTGGTATCTCCTTTGAATGGCGTGTCCGGCAAAGGCCGGTTAGTTCTGTTGTTTGCTGAACCAAAGGTTCATTCCTGTTGTTTCCTGTGGTGACGGATGACTTCCTGAATAACGAAGTTCAGGAAAGCCTTGGCGAAATCGGGATCCAATTCGGCCTCTTTAGCCATTTCTTCTAAACGTGCGATCTGAGTTGCCTCGCGCGTTGGATCGGACGGGGGAAGGTTGTGAAGTGCCTTTAACTTGCCGACGGCTTGTGTGTGTTTGAACCGCTCACCCAGCGTGTAGACAAGGATCGCATCTAGCCTATCGATGCTTTTGCGGTGCTCTTTCAAGATTGTGGCGGCCTGTGTTACAGCGTCGGTCATTGGCCATTCCTTTCGGTAGTCAATCCGGTGGTCGTAGTATCGATGTCCGGATGTCGCCAAACCTGAGCGCGTTTGCCAAGCAGCCCGCCTTCACGCTCATACGTGGCGCCAAGCCTTTCAGCCAACACGAGAGATCTATCGTTTGCATGGGCGATGTAACTTATGACCCCGTTTAGGCCCTGGTGGCGTGCCGCATAGTCGCGTCCCGATTGTGCAGCTTCGAACGCCAAGCCTTTGCCCTCGGCTTCTTCCATCAAAACCCATCCCAGCTCTGGTTCGTCCCATCCGGGTATGTCGATAATTCCCACCCACCCAACGAATTCGTTGGAGGCCTTTTCAGTCAAATGCCAGATTCCATAGCCCCTAAGCGCCCAGTGACCCAGTCGGCCCGCTAACGAGCTCCAACAACCCAGTTCATCCTTTGGACCGCCAACCATGTGGCTACGTTTCGTCGAAAAGAATGCAGTCATTGCGGGTAGATCATCCATCGAGGGTGCACGAAGGATCAGGCGCTCTGTTTCGACACTTGGAATAGCGAACGAGGTCATGCATAAGCCCCCATTCCGCCATTCACCAAATCTGCTGGTGCAGGATGTCGCCATACGTGCATGGTTCCAAACGCCGGGTGCTCATAGGTATATTCAAACTGAGCGCCCAACCTTTCGGCTACCGCCTTGCTGGCCATATTATCTGGATCAATCAGCGAAATCGCAGTTGCCCAGCCCAACACATCATAGGCATGGGCGCGAGCGGCAATGGCCGCTTCAGTGGCATAACCCTTGCCGGTTGCATGATTCATCAGGGTCCAACCAATTTCGGGCTCGGGCCAGCTGTGCGGGTACCACAATCCAACGCGACCAACATAAGCGCCCGAGTTTTTTTCCTCGACGCCCCAAAACCCGTAACCGCGCATGGCCCAGTGCCCCAAAAGCATGGCAATGGAACGCCACGTTTCGTCAGGACGTTTTGGCCCGCCAACAAACTTCGATTGTTCGCTATTAAAGAACTCTGCCTCGGCTTCAAAATCGGCCTCGCAGGGTGCTCTCATTATCAAGCGTTCAGTTTCAACAGTGGGTATGGACTCAGCGATCATCGATAGGTTTCCATCCCGCCATCGGCGTTTGTGGCAAGGTGCCGATAAACGATTGTTTCGCTGGGCGTTTCTCCCTGAGGCAAAGGTGCGTAGGCATCGCGCTTCGCACCTAGACGCCGCGCCACAGCGACGGATCCATCGTTCCCTGGTGTAATATAACTAACGAGCGTTTCGAAACCCTGCTTCCAAGCCCAGTTCAGTGCTGCGTAGGCTGCCTCGGTTACGTACCCGTGCCCTTCGAATTGATCCAACAGCATCCAGCCGATTTCGGCTTCGGGGTAATGGGCGGGTCGGTTGATTCCTACTTGGCCCACCAGCGTGCAATCTTCGGAACGTTCGATGGCCCAACTACCAAAACCAAGAAGAGACCAACTTCCAACTTCTGAGGCGATAGTCTGCCAGCTGTCTTTCAATGAGAAAGGGCCACCCATAAATCGCGAACGCTCACTACCCATCACATTGTGAAGCAAAGCAAAATCCTGCATCACGTGATGGCGCAGCTTTAAGCGCGCTGTCGTTATGGTGGGGGCTAGGTTCACTTTTTCTTTCCAAATCCGCTCAGACCCGGCGGCAGAGCCATGCCGCCGCCCATACCGGGCATGCCGGGCATCTTGCCACCCATTGCTTTGGCAGCCTGTTCCAGCGCTTTTGGGTCCATACCTGCGGCCATTTCTTCCGGCGAGGGACCGCCTTTGCCGAACATGCCTTTCATGGCCTGTTTCAGCATCTTGCCTTTGCCCATCTTGCCCATCTTCTTCATCATATCCGACATCTGACGATGCATTTTGAGCAGCTTGTTAAGGTCGCTGACCTCCATGCCCGAACCGGCGGCGATGCGCTTCTTCCGGCTAGCCTGAAGTAATTGGGGGTTAGCGCGTTCGCGTTTGGTCATCGATTGGATCAGGGCAATCTGCTGGCGCAGGATCTTGTCGTCCAGACCAGCTTGATCCATCTGCTTGGCCATCTTTCCCATGCCGGGCATCATGCCCATCATGCCCTGCATGCCGCCCATCTGGATCATCTGCTCTAGCTGCAGTTTAAGGTCATTCATGTTGAACTGACCCTTGACCATGCGCTTCATCATGCGCTCGGTCTGTTCCATCTCCATCGTTTCCTGGGCCTTTTCGACCAAGGCAACGATGTCGCCCATGCCCAGAATACGACCGGCGATCCGGTCCGGCTCGAAAGTTTCGAGCGCGTCCATTTTCTCGCCCAAACCAACAAAGCGAATAGGCTTGCCGGTGACCGCGCGCATAGACAACGCCGCGCCGCCGCGCCCGTCACCGTCCATTCGCGTAAGGACCACGCCTGAGATGCCGACCTTTGCGTCGAACTCCTCGGCGACCTCAACAGCGACCTGACCTGTCAGGCCGTCGACCACCAGCAGAGTTTCGCGAGGGTCAACTGCGTTGCGGACCTGTTCGACCTCATCCATCAGAACTTCGTCGATATGGAGGCGCCCCGCAGTGTCGAGCATGTAGACGTCGTAGCCGCCCAATGTCGCCTGCTGCTTTGCACGTTTGGCGATATCGACGGGTTTCTGGCCGGGAACTATCGGCAGAGTATCCACGCCAACTTGCGTGCCAAGCACTGCCAGCTGATCCATAGCTGCCGGGCGATAGACGTCCAACGATGCCATCAGAACCTTTTTGCCTTCTTTTTCCTTCAGGCGCTTGGCCAGCTTGCCTGTGGTCGTTGTTTTACCAGAGCCCTGGAGACCGACCATCAGGATCGGAGCAGGTGGGTTGTCGATCTTGAGCTTGCCGGGGTCTTCGTCACCGCGCAGCACGTCAACCAATGCGTCGTGCACGATTTTGACAACCTGCTGGCCGGGGGTGACCGACTTGGTCACGGCCTGTCCAGTCGCTTTGTCCTGCACCTTCTTGACGAATTCACGGGCAACCGGAAGTGAAACGTCAGCCTCAAGCAGTGCCACACGCACTTCGCGAAGGGCCGCTTTGACGTCTTCTTCGGACAGAGCGCCCTGTTTGGTCAGCCGGTCAAAGACGCCAGAAAGGCGTTCGGATAGATTTTCAAACATGCCTTCGGCCTCCTATGCCGGTTATCTGATGGCGTGCCCTACATAGGATGCGCCGGTTAAATGCACAAACGCCCCCACGGGCGAAACTCGCTGGTGGGGGGCGATCCCTGAACGGCTCAAGGGACCGGAAGGTTATTCTCTTCCGGATGTTTCGGCGGATTTAGGCGGATTGAGTGTCAGAGTCAACCACGCGCGCAGGCAGCCAGTCATTGACTGCGCTTACCATCCTGTGAGAGCCGGACCCGTTGGTAAATACCTCGACAATAGGGTGGCGGCCTGCGCTTATACCGTTGTCGAGAACTAAAACAGGACGATAAAGCGTCGAGGTTCGACCCTCACGTGTGGACGTGGTGCTTTCCAGTTCAGCATGGGATAGGTTGGACAGCTTGTGCTCGACAGCCTGATAGCCAAAAACAGACTGACGGCGAATTAAGACACTGTCCTTGTTGCGGTCCAGTATTACCTGCACGCGTCGGACAAATACGCAAAAGGCACCAAAACCTAGTCCGCCGCCGCCAAGGGCGAAAATCAAGCCGAACCAGATATTCTCGCCACCGGTACTCATTAGTAAAATGCCGGGACCGACAAATGCCATAATGAAAATGATCAACATGATCCCGATGAACCATGGTGTGTCAGCAAGAATTAGTTGATCCGGTGTGTTTCGCCTGATTTTCATAGTTGCATGCTAGCACTGAACCCAACAGTTGTCCCACAGTTGAAATTCCCCAGGATATAAGCCATGAGCACCTGATATCAGGAGGTTCTCATGGATGCATCGTCTGACTTTCAGGATACATTGCCGCTTAGTTCTGACTCCTTGTTGGCGCAGATGGACGACTGGGGTCTGACTTATCGTCTGCATACACACATGCCACTGCGCACGGTCGAGGACGCCAAGTCTGTTGAAGACCAGTTTGTGGTATCTGGCGAAAATACTCTGTGTCTTAAGAACCTTTATCTGCGTGACAGAAAAAAGCGAAACTATCTGGTCTCACTGGAGCAGAGCCGACAGATCGACCTTAAGCAGTTGGGAAATCAGCTTGGGGTTGGCGGTCTGTCGTTTGGGTCGCCAGAGCGACTTTTGCAACACCTTGGCATCCGCCCCGGTGCAGTCAGCCCGCTGGCAATGATTAACGGGGTAAAAAGCAACGTGTTCTTTCTGATGGATGCGACGGCCCAACGAGCGGACGTCATCAACATGCATCCGCTTGTAAATGATCGAACCGTTGCAATGCCTCGTCCGGATTTGATGGCTTTTTTTGACCGAGTCGGCTGCGAGGTCACATGGTTGCCCTGATCAATCCTCCAGTGCCCGTTTCAGCGCCGCCGAGACATGAGCAGCAGATGGATTGACGAACAAATGACCGTTTGATTTGAAGACGGGATCATCCAAATGGTCAGGGAACGCGAGTGGCAATTCCGTACAGGCTAATAGAATAGCTGTGCCGGGTTTGGCGTGGCGGTTGCAGAATTGTAGCAGACGTGTTCGGGCTTTTTTTGAGGCACCGCCATAAAAGTCTTCGTCGATCATCTCTTGCATCTCAGAAATCTCGGCCTCGTGTAACCGTTCATTTGCTTTGATGCCTTTTGCCGAAAGGTGCTGTGCATAGTTGTCGGCTTGCATGGTCACCGTTGTTCCAAGCACCAAAGCGTTCGCAGCCCCTGTCTTAGCCGTCGTCTCTGCAGTCGCATCGAATATACTGAGGATATCAATCGAGACACCTTCGCGGATTGCGTGCAATCTGGCGTGCGGAGTGTTTGACGCGATAATAGCAAAGTCGCACCCAGAACGCTCCAGCGAAAACATGGCATTGCGAAAAACGGCATCGAACGCGGCCCAGCTATCTTCATCGCCAGGTTCGCCTCGTAAAGCACGAGTTTCGGACTGAGTTACCGACTCGATTGTCATCGGGGGTACGGGCAGGGGAGAGGAGTACCCACGTTCAGTGTAGTAACGTCCTGCACCCTCAGCGATGCCCCGATAATAGTCCACGGTTGACGCCCAGCCCACACCGCCCAGAATTCCAATCTTTTTCATGCTAAAAGTCCAATCAGCAATCACCTTGATGGCTGCAGATTGGACGTTTCATACGGCAAAAACCAGACTGAGATTATGCAGCCAGCGACGACACAGCTTGATGAGCATTCTTAAGAGCCGATTGCGCATCCAATGCCATCTGATCCGCAGCTACGACGTCGACATTGCTGATGCCCATGAAGCCAAGCACATGGCGCGCATAGTCGGTGGCAAAATCAATTTCCGATCCGACCGCAGTTCCACCGGATGCGATCGCAAGAACAACCCGCTTTCCCTGCAATAAACCGACAGGGCCGTTTTCGGTGTATTTGAAAGTCAGGCCAACACGGGCGACAAGATCAATCCACGCCTTAAGAGCGGCCGGGATCGAAAAGTTATAAATGGGTAAGCCGATTACAATCGCGTCCGCCTGCTGCAATTCACGTACCAACTCGTCCGATATTGACAACAGATCTCGTTGTACAGCGTCTCGCTGATCTGCTGGCGTGAAGTTGGCGGTTATCCATTCCTCGGTCAAAAGGGGTAAAGGCGTAGCCAGATCGCGACGGATAATGCGAGCGGGATCAAGGTGTTTCACCACGCGACCGGACAGGTCACGAGAGGTCGAGTCTTTGCGTCGTGGCGATGCATCAATGTGAAGGACGGTCTTGGTCATATCGGCTGCTCCTTGCAGGGTGATGTAAATTCCGTTCCCAATATGATTGTTGCGTTTTCGAACAAAACACGGATATACCAACAGGTATTGTTGGTATTTGCACATAGGAATATTTGCAATGGACAATTGGGATGAAGTGAGAACTGCCTATCAGGTGGCTCGGATGGGTACTGTCAGCGGCGCGGCCGAAGTCCTGGGCGTACACCATGCGACCGTCATCCGTCACATCGATGCCATCGAGTCCCGTCTTGGTGTAAAACTGTTTCAACGCCACGCACGCGGCTACACTCCGACCGATGCGGGAGAGGACCTTTTGCGGGTAGCTCAAGCAACTGAAGATCAGTTCAACCAACTTGTCGGGCGAATGAAAGGGCGTGGTGACGATGTGTCAGGGGAACTTGTGGTGACCTCGCTGGCCTCGCTTGCTCCACTTATCGTCCCGACGCTGACTGAGTTTCAGCAGATGCATCCTGATCTGATCGTGCGTTACCTGACTGGGGATCGGCTGTTTCGGCTGGAATATGGTGAAGCACACGTAGCCATACGTGCAGGCGCAGTCCCGGATCAGCCGGATAATGTGGTGCAGCCCTTTGGTGCTTTGGAAATCGGTTTGTATGCCAGCAAGTCTTATATCTCCAGTCGCGGCAAACCGGCGAGCGTCGAGGATTTTGCCAACCACCTGTTCGTTGGCAGCGATGACGAAGAAAGCCGAGCACCTTTTTCCAAATGGTTGCGTGAAAACGCCCCGACTGAAGCCATCATCTTCCGATGCACCAATAATCTTGCCATTCGCGAGGCTGTGAAGGCTGGCGCGGGGATCGGCTTCATGGCGCGCTGGGAGGCGGCGCGCCTGCCGGATCTTGTCGAGGTGATGGAACCGTTGCCAGAGTGGTCGGGAAGTTTGTGGCTGGTGACGCATGTTGACCTGCACCGCACGAACAAAGTGCAGACCTTTCTGACATTCCTGAAGGAGGCAGCCAAAAAATGGAGGCCCTAACCCCTCAGGGGCGCGGGCACGTTGCGATGTTGGCATTTTCTGCACTTGTTGCGGGAAGCTTTTCGCTGGGATCCATGATTGCAAATGAAATCGCGCCTGCGGCATTGACTGCGATGCGTTTTGCGATTGCCGCAGGTATCATCGGGGTTGCTGCACTGCTGACAACTGGTTTGTCTTCCGGTTCGGCACAGGCGCCTTGGCGGTATTTCGTGCTAGGCGGCTTATTCGCTACCTATTTCGTTCTGATGTTTTACGGCCTCAAGACGGCGCCTTCGGTAAGCGCGGCCGCGGTATTCACGTTAACTCCGATAATGTCGGCCTTTGCGGGATGGTTTTTGCTGCGACAAATAACGACACCACGCATGGCGTTCGCGTTAACCGTCGGGGCTTTTGGCGCGCTATGGGTGATATTCAGGGCCGACTGGAAATCGTTTCAAGCCTTTGAAATAGGTATTGGGGAACTCATCTATTTTTGCGGCTGTGCGGCGCATGCGGTTTACACCCCCATGGTTCGAAAGTTGAACCGGGGTGAGCCTGCCGTTGTTTTTACTTTTGGAACATTGATGGCCGGATGTCTGCTGCTTGTGATTTATGGCTGGCGGGATATTGTCTCCACCAATTGGTTGACCTTACCGGTTATGGTATGGAGCGGCCTTTTGTACCTTTCAGTCTTTGCCACAGCCGCCAGCTTTGTTTTGGTGCAGTTTGCCGCCATGCGCTTACCGTCCGCAAAGGTGATGGCCTACACCTATTTGGTGCCGAGCTGGGTAATTCTGTGGGAGGTCGCCCTGGGCAATGGCACGCCACCCGGGTTGATCATTGTGGGCGTTCTATTGACGGTCGTGGCGTTGCTACTGCTGCTTAAAGACGAGGCGCCCAGCCCTACATCAAAACAAAGCGTCTTAGATTGATCATTGCTTTCTCTTAAGGTTCCGACGCATCCTGTCCAACGGTAATAGCAAGGCCGGTATCCAATTTGGAAAGCGCGAACATGAACCGATTTTTCTCTATCAGCATTTTGTGTGTTTTGGGCGCTTGCGCTCCGGATAGCCAAAGCAGTGTGGACATTACCGATCTACAAGCAAGCTGCGAGGCTCTGGTTTCTGCGCAAACTGGGGTGAACGCTCGTGACGTCGCGGCCATTTCGACAAAATCCCTGCCGACTGGGTCCGTGACCACCGTTTCAGTTGCCGGAGCCGCTGCACCTTGGCTGTGTGAGGCCGGACCAACAGGCGTTGTATTCGGTGTTGAATACAGCGAGGAAGGTTGAAACTCCCTCGCGGCGTCAATGCGCTGAATACCTTTGAGGCAGATCAAAGCTTTCCCCAAGCCTCCCGCCTATCATTGCGATGAGTAGGAGGAGTAATCAATGTTCGAACACATAATGTTCCCCGTTGATCTGCATATGCCGCCAGAAGTCTACAAGGCCGCCAAAGTCGCGACCGAAGTGGCTAAATGGCAAAACGCTAAGATAACGTTGGTCAGCGTTACCGGTACGCAACCCGGTGATGTAACACAATCGGAGTCGTCGATCACCGCGGATCTTGCTGCTCTGGCCGAGAAATTATCTGAGCAAAGTGGTTCAGAAGTGGACACACTCAATATTCACTCGGTTGATGTGGCAATTGAAGTTGACGGTGATCTAAGACGCGCAGCAGAAGATATGGGCGCGGATTTGATCGTTGTCGGTACGCACGCGCCGCGTATCACGGATCATATTTTCTCGAGCCACGCTGGATACTTGGCAAAGCACGCTAAAATGTCGGTGTTTGTCGTGAGGTAAAGCCTGTTCAGGTTTCTTCTGCGTTGGGAATCTCGATTTCCAAAAACCGCTCAAATGCATCCAGGTTGACAGGTTCGAATTGACCGAAACCCTGCATCCAAACTGACGCAGACCTCAGGGCGTCGGGTTCCAGCTTGCACCATTTCACGCGGCCACGCTTTTCTTGTGAAATCAGGCCGGCTTTGGTCAAAATCACCAAATGTTTTGAGATGGCTGCCAGCGACATCTCAAATGGCTCGGCGACGTCCGTAACGGCCATGTCATCCTCCAGCAGCATCGCCAGAATAGTACGGCGGGTGGGGTCGGCAAGGGCCGAAAAAACGATGTCCAAAGGTTCATTCATACGTCAGTTTTAGTCGCTTACGTTCAAAGCGAAAAGGGCCTCGTAGCATTGGAAGTTTGTCAGTACGTGCAGAAAGCGCAGGGTTCTGACTTCGCTGAAAGTATTGGGGCAATCCCACGTCACGCGCCCTGAGTTCCGCATTGGGCTGTTTGACTAAACCGTTTCCTTGCGTGCATGCGCATTTAGTTGAACAATCAACCAAAAGGTTGAATATGCGCATTTCTTTATTTGGTTACAATCAAAGCATTCCTTTCAAATCTGGGCTGAAGATCGCTGGGCGATTAATTTATTAATATCAATTAGTTAACTTGAATTTTTTAGCGACATCTAGGCCGTTGACTCTGCGCCCTAAGCCCCTTAGCACAATGCGCAAGACTGTGCGAGGGAAACGCCCGTGACCGACGATGACCAAAAGCAGCGTATGGCGCGGCTTGAGGCCAAGATCGAGGCGGCCAAAAAGGCCAGGGAACCGGCCCCACGCGCAGACGCGGACGTGTCCGGAGGCGAGCTTGCCTGGAGGATGGTCATTGAAATGGTATCCGGTCTAGGGATCGGATTCGGCATCGGATATGGGCTGGATAGCCTGTTCGGGACGATCCCGATATTTCTGGTGCTGTTCACATTGCTGGGCCTTGTCGCCGGGGTAAAGGTTATGCTCCGCAGCGCCAAAGAGGTTCAAGATAAACAAGCGGCGGCCGAGGCAGCCGTAAAGGACGAGAGGGACTGAACGTGGCGACCGAGACCACCGAAGCAGAAGGCAGCAGCCTGGTTTTCCATCCGATGGATCAGTTCATCGTCAAGCCGCTTTTCGGCGATGGCGGAATTGCGTGGTACACGCCCACCAACGTGACACTTTGGTTGTTCTTGGCCATTGCTGCTGTATTTGGCTTATTGGTTTTGAGTACCTCGAAGCGAGCCATCGTTCCAACGCGGATGCAGTCAGTGGCCGAACTCGCCTATGGCTTTATCTACAAGATGCTGGAAGACATTTGCGGCAAGGAGGGCGTCAAGTACTTCCCCTATGTGATGACTCTGTTCATGTTCATCGTCTGCGCGAACTTCTTGGGTATGTTACCCATGTCCTTTACCACCACATCACATTTCGCCGTAACAATCCCTCTCGCACTGGCCGTGTTCCTGACTGTGACCGTTCTAGGTTTCGTCAAGAACGGTGCCGCGTTTCTGGGGTTGTTCTGGGTATCCAGCGCACCCATGGCGCTGCGCCCGGTTCTTGCGATCATCGAGCTGATATCGTACTTTGTGCGCCCCGTCAGCCACTCCATTCGTCTTGCTGGTAACGTCATGGCAGGCCACGCCGTCATCAAGGTTTTCGCAGGTTTTGCTGCGATCGCCGCGATCTCGCCCGTATCCGTTCTGGCGATTACCGCAATGTATGGTCTTGAGGTTCTTGTGTCCTTTATCCAGGCCTACGTTTTCACCATTCTGACCTGTGTTTATCTAAAAGATGCACTGCATCCTTCTCACTAAGGTCTGATAACCCAACATCGAAACTTCCAATTCGTAAGGAGAAACATCATGGAAGGCGATCTCGCACACATCGGCGCAGGCCTGGCAGCAATCGGTTCCGGCGCAGCCGCAATCGGGGTGGGCAACGTTGCAGGAAACTTCCTGTCTGGCGCCCTGCGCAACCCTTCGGCGGCTGCATCGCAGACCGCAACCCTCTTTATCGGTATCGCGTTCGCAGAAGCGTTGGGAATCTTCGCATTCCTTGTCTCGCTGCTGCTGATGTTCGCCGTCTAATCTGCGGAACCTGATCCTTACGCGCAGGTGGGCTCAAGCCATAGCGGCCCACCTGTTGTAAAGACAACGTTCCGACGGAGGACATCATGGCGACTGAACCCATTAGCGAAGAAGTAGTTGGCTCTTGCGTTGACTCCTATGGCTCTGCCATCGGGATGCCGCAGCTCTGCTTTGATTGGTTCCCCAACCAGATTTTCTGGCTGGTCATTACGCTGGTCGTCATCTTTCTGGTCCTGTCTCGCGTAGCTTTGCCCCGTATCGCGGCAATCCTGGCAGAGCGGCAGGGGACCATTACAAATGACCTGGCTGCGGCCGAAGATCTAAAGGCCAAAGCGGTCGAGGCTGAAGAAGCCTATAACAAGGCGCTGGCCGATGCCCGTGCTGAAGCGCAGCGTATCGCCGCCGAAGCGCGTGCTGAAATCCAGGCCGACCTGGATGAAGCGATAGTTAAGGCGGATGCTGAAATCGCTGCAAAAGCGGCTGAATCGGAAAAGGCAATTGCTGAAATCCGAGCTGGCGCGTTGGAAAGCATTCAAATTGTTGCCAAAGACACGGCGGCCGAATTGGTAACCACGCTTGGGGGCAAGGCAGACGCCGATGCCATTTCCAAAGCCGTTGACGCGCAAACAAAAGGATAAGTGACATGCGGAAAACCCTTGCCTTTATCCTGACCGCAGGAGCCGCCAGCCCAGCATTCGCTGCAAGCGGCCCATTTTTCTCGCTCGGCAATACTGACTTTGTCGTCACCCTTGGCTTCATAGTTTTCATTGCGGTCCTTTTCTATTTCAAAGTTCCTTCAATGATTGGCGGTGCGTTGGACAACCGAGCTGAAGCGATTAAGTCCGATCTGGACGAAGCTCGCGCCTTGCACGAGGAAGCCCGCAGTCTTTTGGCCTCGTATGAACGTAAGCAGCGCGAAGTGCAGGGTCAGGCTGACGCCATCGTTGCAGCGGCAAAAGAGGATGCGTCTCTGGCCGCTGAACAGGCCAAGGCTGAGCTGGAGAAGTCTATCGCGCGCCGTCTGGCGGCAGCTCAGGATCAGATTGCTTCGGCCGAGGCGACGGCAGTCAAAGAAGTGCGAGACCAAGCAGTTACCGTTGCCGTGTCGGCAGCGAACGAGGTTCTAGCCAAACAGATGACAGCGGCGCAAGCCAACAAGTTGATAGACGCAGCAATTGCTGATGTGGGCGATAAGTTACACTGACTTTCCAAATCTATCCCAACTCGAAAAAAACCTGGCCAAAGAGCCGGGTTTTTTGGTGTGAATAATTTGACGTTCTGGCTCCGTCGGCAATGGGCAGGTAGTCGCCCGCTAAACCTGCTGTTGATAAGTGAAGTCTAGAAGACCATTCATGGGGCGGCTTTGTCACCAGACAATTGGCGCGAGGAGGGTTACCGCAATCTCTACTTGAAAGGTGCAGAGATTCAGAAAAGACAGAATCCAGTTGGAATGCTTCGTTCGCACCGTCTCCAGACGCTTGCTGAAATCGGAAATTGTTCACTCCATGCTACTCTTTCTGCAATTTAGTAGAGCACCAATTGAACAAACCCATCGGCGCCAAGGAAAGCTAAGTGCGGACAAAGCCGCAGCGCGTTCAATCGAAAAAGCAGACCCATAAAGACAAGTTAGCTCATATTATCGAGCGATAGGTGAGATGTTCGCGATGGTGGTGTGATCAGCTATCGACCATGTAGAAACTGAGCAAATCTAGTAAGGTTCTACTTTAAACAACAAAGCGGCGACCAACGCGCCTTTGGCTAACTTAGGGTTAAGGCGCGAAATAACAGCTAGGTGCCGGGAAGATGCCAACCAATCATCAGGTTTCTCTCGTTTCATGTTGCAGTCTTTGTTGAGCTACGGCTTCGTTTTTTTGGGCCTTTTGTTGGTCTGCCATGCATTGTTCAACGAAGCTAAGGTGACGCTCAACAGCCGCTCGCGCGCCTTTTGGGTCGCGGTCCTGCAGGGCGGCGTTGATAGCGCGGTGTTGGTCCAGAATGGCATCGCGCGTGGTGCGCTGTTGGAACATGATCTGTCGGTTGTAGAACACGCCCTGCCGCAGCAGATCGAACATCGACCGCATCATATGCAGCATCACCACGTTGTGGCTGGCCTCGATGATGGCCATGTGGAACTGGGCATCCAGATGCGCCTCTTCCTCGGCAGCATTGCGGTCATGGGCGGCTTCCATCTTGTCCAGAATGGCCTGAACAACCTTCAGGTCGCTATCTGATCCCATCCGCGCGGCACGTTCGGCCGCCAGCCCCTCCATATCGCGGCGGAAAGAGAGGTAATCGAACACGGCCTCATCGTGACTGCTGAACAACCGGATCAGGGCTGGGGAAAATGCTGAACCCAACACTTCTGCTACATATATGCCTGACCCTGCTTTTGAGGTCAGCAATCCTTGTTCCTGCAGATCTGCAATGGCCTCTCGCAACGAAGGGCGCGACACACCCATTCTTTCGGCGAGTTCCCGTTCTGAAGGCAGGCGTTCACCGGGTCGCAAAATACCGCGCAGGACCAGCAGCTCGATCTGTCTAACAACGGCTAGGGAAAGTTTCTCGGTCTGGACTTTTTGGAACGGCATGGCCGGATTCTGCGAAATTGGTCAAATCATATGACCACGTATCCACACCGTGTTCAATGAACCGAATTCACTTTCCTTGAAATATTAGGTCAGTATTATTGACTTTAAACAACGTTCTCGTAGCTTGCGCAGGTTAAACGGCCAAAGAGGAACACGCCAATGGACCAACTGTTCGCTACCCGTGCATCACGGATGAAAGCATCCGAGATACGCGAATTGTTGAAGCTGCTGGACCAGCCTGGCATTATTTCTTTCGCGGGTGGCATCCCCGACCCCGCTTTGTTTCCGGCCAGTGAATTCGCTCAGGCGTTTCAGCTTGCCTTAGGTCCCAAGTATCAATCGCAAGCGCTGCAATATTCGGTGAGTGAGGGCTATGTTCCACTGCGCCAATGGTTGGCAGACCACATGAAGCAAATTGGCGTTTCATGCGGAATCGATAACATCCTGATTACTTCGGGATCGCAGCAGGCGCTTGATTATCTGGGTAAGCTATTTCTTTCACCCAGTGATACTGCTTTGGTGGGGTGGCCAACCTACTTGGGAGCCCTTGCAGCTTTTAACGCATACGAGCCGCGTTTTGACAGGCTAAGTATCAACGGCAATCGTAGAGCAGCTGAGTATCGGGCTGGGACCGGAGATATAAAGTTTGCCTATTTGTCGCCCGATTTTGCCAACCCGACAGGTGAAACGGTCGATTTGCGAGGCCGCGAAGCATTATTGAACTTGGCTGAGGAATTGGATTGTGCCGTAATCGAAGACGGTGCTTATCAGGCGCTGCGCTATGATGGCGATCCCGTTCCGCCGATTTTGGCGCTTGAAATTTCTCGCAAACAGTCGCTTGAAAAGTGCCGGACTATCTATTGCGGCAGTTTTTCAAAAACGCTGTCGCCCGGCTTGCGGGTTGGGTGGGTGGTTGCTGCCAAACCGGTGATTTCGCAACTGGTTCTCATGAAACAGGCTGCGGATCTGCATTCCGCTACAATCAACCAGATGGCAGTGCATCGCGTTGCAGAGGCTTGTTTCGAGACCCATATTCCAATGCTGCGTCAAGTTTATAGGTCACGCCGGGATGCGATGCTGGCCGCACTGGATCAATTTATGCCCGAGGGCGTTCAATGGACCAAACCCGAAGGCGGGATGTTCGTTTGGGTGACTCTGCCTAAGGGCATGGATGGGTCAACTCTGTTGGCGCGGGCACTGGCAACGGTCAAGGTGGCGTTTGTTCCCGGGCAAGCATTTTTCCCCGACGAAACAGGAGCCAACAACTTACGCCTCAGCTTTTCGAATTCAGATGAGAAAACGATACAAGAGGGCATACAGCGGCTCGGAGAAGTACTGCGGATGTAAGGCATAAAGATTGCAATAACCCTATTGCGTCAAGCCGCTTGAAGGATCCGCGATTGCAGGGGCCAAAAATATTAAACTGTCCAATATTGGAAGTTCTAGGTGACGCAGCAGCAATTCTTGGGATTATCGGCTGTCATTAGGAACTGGGTGGGTATTTGTAGCATGCCGTTGGCCCTCGCCCCAATTACGATTGCAACGAGTTTGGTAGATAGGATTACTTGGTTTTCGCGTGCGAGTCCTATTGAGAACCGGGTGATTTTGCCAAGATATTGTGGATAACTTAGGGCTTTGGGCCATATCCTGCGTATGTCCGTTGACTTGAGCCCAAGTGACGCGCAGACTTCCGGACCATAGGAATCACAGGAACAGCCACCGTTGCGTTTCAGTAAACTCAAACTGACTGGCTTTAAAAGCTTTGTTGATCCGACCGATCTGATCATCGCGGATGGGCTGACTGGTGTAGTGGGCCCGAACGGATGCGGCAAGTCCAACCTGCTTGAAGCCTTGCGTTGGGTAATGGGCGAAAATCGTCCTAAATCCATGCGCGGCGGCGCGATGGAGGACGTGATTTTTGCCGGAGCCGCGACGCGTCCAGCCCGCAATTTCGCCGAAGTAGTCCTGACGATGGACAATTCCGATCGCCTTGCACCTTCGGGATTTAATGAAAGTGACCAACTTGAGATTGTTCGACGTATTACCCGTGACGTCGGCAGTGCCTACAAAACGAATGGCAAAGATGTCCGTGCGCGAGATGTACAAATGCTGTTCGCGGATGCTTCGACGGGCGCCCATTCGCCTGCGCTGGTGGGGCAGAACAGGATCGCCGAGTTGATCAACGCCAAACCGCGTGCTCGCCGCAGAATTTTGGAAGAGGCGGCTGGTATCTCTGGGCTGTATCAGAGGCGGCACGAAGCAGAGCTTAAACTAAAGGGCACCGAGACCAATCTAACCCGGGTTGATGACGTGCTGGAGCAGTTGGGTGCCCAGCTTGCGCAACTGGCCCGTCAGGCCCGTCAGGCCGCTCGCTATCGAGAAATTGGCGAGCAATTGCGCAAGGCCGAGGGGATGTTGCTTTATCGCCGCTGGAAAGAGGCGGACATTGCCCGCCAGCAGGCCGAAGAAAAATTGCGTGATCGGGTCACCGAAGCATCCCGAGCAGAAGCCGAGGCCAGAGCCGCCGCGGCCAGGCGTTCCCAGATCGAAGAAACTTTACCTCCGTTGCGCGAAGAAGAGGCCGTTGCCGCCGCAGTTCTTCAGCGCCAACATGTGCAACGCGATGCTTTGACCGATCAGGAAACCCGCGCGCGCCAGACGATTGAAACTCTGACCAGTCGAATTCAACAGCTCGGCAACGATATTGACCGTGAGACTGGCCTTAACCGTGATGCGGGCCAGATGATCGAGCGTCTGGAATGGGAAGCGCGTGAACTTGCCAAGGCGGCCGAAGGCCACGAAGACAAAGTGTTGGAGGCTGCCGAAGTTGCGCGCGAGGCCGCCTCAATTCTGCAGGATAGGGAAGATCTTCTTTCGCAAGAGACGGAAGATACAGCGCGTCTTATAGCCCGTCATCAATCTGCTCAGCGTTTAGTCGAAGATGGTCGCAAGACATTGGCACGGAGCGAGGCAGAAGAAGAGAAGGCTCGTTCCGCGGTTGATGAGGCCGAAACGACGCTGAGCCGCGCTGGTGAAGCATTTGAAACTGCAAAAACTGGTGAAGAACAGGCGCGTGAGGTCGCGGAGGCGGCCGAAGAAGCTTTGACAACTGCCGACGAGATGCGTTCTGAAACTCAGGCACGAGAGGCGGAAGCCCGCGCAAAGCGTTCAGAGGCTGAAGGCGAGCTTGGCGCAATCCGCGCCGAAGCAAGTGCACTGGCTAAATTGGTTGAAAGAGACACCGCAGAAGGCGGGCAGGTGCTTGACCTGTTGCGCGTGGCTCCCGGATATGAAAAAGCGCTTGGTGCCGCACTTGCTGATGACTTGCGCGCGCCTTTGGTCGAGGGCGACGGGCCGTCCGGCTGGGTGCGGGTTTCGGGATATGACAGCGACCAGCCTCTGCCCGAAGGGGCAGAACCATTAGCTTTGTATGTCTCTGGTCCTGACCGCCTTAGCCGCAGGATCGCTCAGATTGGGCTGGTCGATGCGGATCAGGGTGCCCGTCTTCAAGCATCGCTGAAACCAGGCCAAAGGCTAGTTTCTCAGTTAGGGGATTTGTGGCGCTGGGACGGTTTTCGCGCCTGGGCCGAAGACGCGCCAAGCGCTGCCGCGCTGCGGCTGGAGCAATTGAACAAATTAGAAGCTCTCAAGCAAGAACTGGCTCGGACCGAAGCGCAGGCGGATGGCGCACGCGCAGCGCACGAAGCATTGTCGCAGAAATTGGCTGATGTGACAGAAGCAGACCGCCGCGCCCGCGAAGCTCGTCGTGCTGCAGATCAGCGCATGGCTGAAACCGCGCGACAGCTTAGCCGGGCCGAAGCGGACCGTAATTTGGCGCAAGGGAAATTGGAGACCCTTACTCTGGCGGTTGAACGCCACAAGGAAGATGCAATGTCAGCCCGTGCGCAGTTGCGCGAAGCCGAGGCCGCGCTGACCAGTTTGGGTGATCTGGACACCGCCCGCGCAAAGGTTGAGGATATTAAACAAACGGTTGAGGCAGCTCGGATCACAATGCTGACCCACCGTTCGACTCACGATGAATTGCGCCGCGAGGGCGAAGCGCGAACCCGCCGTGCACAAGAGGTAACCAAAGATCTTAGTGGATGGCGGCACAGGCTGGAAACGGCTGAAAAACGTATTTCTGAACTTGCTGAACGTAAGGAAAGTTCGGAAGAAGAGCTGTCGGAAGCGATGGCCGCCCCAGGCGAAATCGCGGAAGCTCGCGAGGAACTCAATGAACTGATAGAAACCGCTGAGGGACGTAGGGTTGAAGCTGCCGACAAGTTGGCCGAGGCAGAAACACATCAGCGTGAAGCTGTGATGGCCGAGCGTGAGGCAGAACGTTTGGCCTCCGAAGCCCGCGAAACCCGCGCTGCTGCTGAAGCAAGGTGCGATGCCGCCAAAGAGAGTGTCGCAGCTGCCGCTGAACGAATTGCAGAGGATCAACAGTTGACACCGAACCAGTTGCTCAACCAACTGGAGGTTAACCCCGACCAGATGCCTGCCGCCGACGCATTAGAGGCAGAAGTAAATCGGCATAAGCGCCAGCGTGACGCAATGGGCGCGGTGAACCTGCGCGCTGAAGAGGATTCGAAAGAAGTTCAGGAAGAATTCGATACACTGAACGGTGAAAAAGCTGATTTAGAAGAGGCGATCAAAGCTCTGCGGAGTGGGATTGCCAGCCTCAACCGTGAAGGGCGTGAGCGACTGCTGACTGCGTTTGAACAGGTGAACTCGAACTTTGCGATGTTGTTCAAACACCTTTTTGGTGGTGGTGAAGCAAATTTGGTTATGGTTGAAAGCGACGACCCACTAGATGCAGGACTGGAAATTATGTGCCAGCCACCTGGCAAAAAGTTGTCAACCCTTAGCCTGCTTTCTGGCGGGGAACAAACTCTGACCGCTACTGCGCTGATCTTTGGTGTGTTCCTCGCCAACCCAGCACCGATATGTGTGTTGGATGAGGTTGACGCACCTTTGGATGATGCAAACGTAACCCGTTTCTGCGATTTACTTGATGAGATGTGTCGGCAAACCGATACACGATTCCTCATCATTACTCACCACGCAGTGACCATGGCGCGAATGGATCGTCTTTTTGGTGTCACCATGCAGGAGCAAGGCGTAAGCCAACTGGTTTCCGTCGACCTTAACAAGGCCGAACAGATGGTCGCCTAAACGATCAACACAATGTTATGTCAGGTTTAT
Organism: Ruegeria sp. BHSA163; assembly: GCF_059613365.1. Classification (NCBI taxonomy): domain Bacteria; kingdom Pseudomonadati; phylum Pseudomonadota; class Alphaproteobacteria; order Rhodobacterales; family Roseobacteraceae; genus Ruegeria; species Ruegeria sp. BHSA163. The sequence continues at coordinate 26,522 of NZ_JBXWSJ010000037.1, read as the reverse complement.
AACCGATCAGGTTAGACTAGTGACATGACCCGTTTCTTGATCGTGACTCTGCTGTTTTCCTGCCCCGTTTGGGCCGCCGAATGGTCCACTAAGCCCGGAGATATTCCATTGTCGACCGAGGAGCTGGAAGCTTTGGCAGGTCGGACATTGACCTTCTATGACAATGGCAAGTCCAAATTTTCCGCTGGCGGGGCGTATTCATACACCTATGCCAGCGGAGAGTCTGCCTTTGGAACATATTCGATCGCCGAGGATGGAAGTGTTTGCGTATCTTACCGAAATGGGTTCGGTCGCTGCGACCTTTATGTTTTTAGCGATGATCGGCTGATTTTGATTGATCAAATGGGCAACCGTTTTCCGGTGCGTGAAGAGTAAATGATCTAAAAGCTCAAATCGACTGCATCGTTTGATAGGTTTTTTGCCTTCTTTGCCTTTTAATAGAGGCATATTCTCACATAGCCCGTGATAATCATCTCAGTGCGCTATATTTTGTGGGACAAATCATATGTGCCGATTTCTGGCTTGGGTTGGACAACCGCGCTATTTGGATGAGCTCGTTTTAGAACAGGAGCAATCCCTTGTCATCCAAAGCCGAAATGCGCTGATTGGCAAGACGCCAATAAACGCTGACGGCTTTGGAATGGCGTGGTATTCTGATCGCCACTCTCCATGTTTTTACAAAGACACGAACCCAGCGTGGTCGGATGCCAATCTGAAACAGTTGGCCCATCACACGCGGTCCAGTCTGTTTCTGGCGCATGTAAGAGCATCTACCGGCACCGCCACCTCACGAAACAACTGCCACCCATTCGGAGCGGCAAAATGGAGCTTTATGCACAACGGTCAAGCAGGAGGTCATGACCTTATCAGGCAAGAGTTGGATGCGATGATCCCAGCAGAACTGTATGAACATCGAATGGGGGCGACTGAAAGCGAGGCGATCTTTTTGCTCGCACTTGGTGAAGGTTTGGATTCAGACCCTGTTGGCGCCATGGCTCGCGCGGTCGCTCGTGTAGAAGCTCTGTCCAAACGTCGGGGCTCGGCACCATATCTCCGGTTTGCGGCCTGCTGTTCAGACGGAAATCGGATATTTGCAGCCCGATATGCTTCGGATCGATACGCGCCAAGCTTGCATTACAGAACATGCAAAAGCGGTGTTATCATTTCCTCAGAACCTCTGGATGCCAATTGTCACGACTGGTTCGAGGTTAACCCCGATACCGCGATTGAGACAGAAGGATCAGTAGTCAAAGTTCACGATTTCGTTCCAGCCCGGCTTGGCGTTGAAGAAGAGGTCGCTTAGATAGCCTCGTTCTTATAGCCGGTTTAGCAACTCGACAGTTGGCCAAGCATCTGCCGGCAGCCCCAGCCGCGCTTGTTCGGCTTGCACTGCAGCCCGTGTGCCAGCCCCCAATATTCCATCTATTTTGCCAACGTCGTGTCCTCGCACCTGCAGTTTGCTCTGAAGTTGCTTCATCTGAGCTGCCGACAAACCTTCAGTCGGGTTACCCGCATTATATATTTCCGCACCTTCCAGCCTTGTGCCGAAATAGGCCGCCGTCAACACGTAAACAAAGCTCTGGTTCCATTCAAAGTAGACGTCAAAATTGGGGAAAGCCAGAAACGCTGGCCCCTTGTGCCCTTGTGGCAATATCAACGACGCGGGTAAGTCGGGTAAATTCCCGCTTCGCGCCTGAACACCCATGGTCTGCCAGTCCGAAACTGACCGTGGTTTGCCCGGCCCGGACAACGACCAGTCCATTTGAGCGGGAACAGTAACTTCTTGCAGCCAAGGCTCACCCGGTCGCCATCCCAGATGCGATAGCATCTTGGCGCCCGACATCAGAGCATCCGGAGCAGAGGTTTTCAAGGAAACCTTGCCGTCGCCGTCCCCGTCAACGCCATTTTCCAGTATGTCGCGCGGTAACATCTGGACCATTCCAATTTCTCCAGCCCAAGCCCCTGTTGTGCGATTGGGATCGAAGTTGTTCTGTCCATAAAGTTCGATCGCTGAAAAAATCTGTGGACGGAACAGATCTGGTCGGCGGCAGTCATGCGCCAGTGTTACCAAGGCATTTCGGGTGTTAAAATCGCCTTGCACCGCGCCGTAGTCGGTCTCAAATGCCCAGAATGCCAGCAAAACACCACGAGATACCCCATATTCACTTTGGATTCGGTCAAACACTGAATCGTACTTTCGTGACATAGATTGACCGCGTTCAATACGGTTGGCTGAGATCAAGCGCCGCGAAAAGTCGACAAAAGGTTTCTGAAAGACACCTTGAGCACGGTCAGCCCTTATCACAGCACCATCCTGCCGAACCCCTTGGAAAAAGCCATCGACAGTGGCTTGGTCGAACCCATTCCCAAGTGCCTCGGATTTCAAGCCTGCAACGAAGCTTTCGAAATCGCCACCGCACTGCGCCAGGGCAGGGGTGGCAAACAAGGTAGTGGCCAGCAGGCCCGAGAGGATGCGCATCATTGGATGCTCCATTCTAAAACTATTAGGTTGAAACTAAACCACACCGACAACAACCCAAGCGCAAGCCCCCAAACCTTCCAAAGCATGTCGCATGCGCGGAAAACCTCCGTCGCGCCGATTTCACGGTTGGCGTCGCCGTTTACCCAAGCCAGGTCACGGAGTTTTCCGTCATAGCTGCGCGGCCCTGCCAGCGCTACGTTCAACGCGCGGGCCATTGCGGCCTCGGGCCAGCCTGCATTGGGGGAGATGTGTCCGCGTGCATCGGCGACGATCTGGCACCAAAAAGCCCACCGGCGCGACAGAGCTACGATTAACACACAGGTCAACCGCGCTGGAATCAGGTTCAACAGGTCGTCGAACCTCGCGGCGGCCCAGCCGAAATCGCGGTAAGTTTCGTTACGATATCCAATCATGCTGTCCGCTGTGTTGACTGCCTTATAGACTATCAACCCGGGCAGGCCTGCGATCAGAAACCAGAACGCAGGTGCGATCACTCCGTCGCTTAGGTTCTCGGCCGCGCTCTCAATTGCCGATCTGGCAACCTGGGCTTCGGTCATGTCCTGGGTATCGCGTGACACGATCATGGCGACTTTTGCCCGCCCGGCGGGAAGAGACGTCGACAGCCCGACCGCTACATCCCGAACATGTATCACAAGCGATTTCTGGGCCAGCAAGATGGCGCAGACGATGATTTCTATGGCCGGTCCAAGCAAAGAAAGCAGTTTACCCAATATCAATGAGCCTACGACCAGTAGAGTTAGAGCCAGTAGTCCCTTGGCCCTCCGCTGAGCGCCAAGATTTAATTTCCGATCAAGCCACTCTATACCTGCGCCGATTAAGATTGCCGGATGGCGAATGCGTGACCATAGCCAATCCGGCTCACCTACGATTGCGTCCAAGCACATGGCGCAAATCAGCAGGAATCCTCCGGTCACAAAGCGCCCTCCAGCCTGTCCCAATCACATTTATTTGGTAGCCCCAAACGGAGAAAATTCGTCGAGTACGGGAAGATGCGGCTCCAAATTTGAGAGCGGGCCAGCTTGGATTGCCACGCTGTCGCGTCACTCACATGGTACAGGCGAAACAAGTCTGTTCCGCCAAGCAATCGGGCGCCCTTGTCGCAAATCAATTTGTCCAACCGATCTGCATCACACGAGAGTTTGGTCCGGGTTTCCTCGGCCCATTTCACATCCCTCAAAGCCTTTTCGCCGATCCTTAACGCGGGTCCAGATACGGCCCATGGTCCGATCAGTTCGTTTAGCCGCGCGATCAAGTCAGGCTGTCCGACCGCAAAACCAAGCCGCAAACCAGCCAGTCCCCAGAATTTTCCAAAGCTCTTGAGTACAACAACGCCCGGTCTTTCCGTCTGATTTATCAGCGTCGCGTTGGGGCAAATATCGCAGAAACTTTCGTCAATCACGGTCAGGGGCGCATCTACATCAGCCTCTTGCCAAATGCGCCCATCTGGGTTGTTGGGGTGCACAATCACTCGAGCCTGAGCAGGACTGCTTTCCTTCACTGACCAGCCATGCGCCAGAAATGCCGCGGCGTGTTCGTTGTAAGTTGGTGTGGTGATCCGAACATGTCCCGGAGGGGCCAAAGCCGGTAGCCTTGCAATGATTGCCGAGGCTCCAGGCGCAGGCAAGATTGATGCGCTGTCAGGTATTGACCAGAACGATCTGGCGGCGTCACACAGGCGGCTAAATGCATCGTTGTCTGGAAGACTTGTCCAATCACTATTTTTCAACCCCGCGACGTCATAAGGGTGTGGATTAATACCCGTCGACAGATCGATCCAATCCGTGCGATCACCACCATAGACTGAAATGGCATGATCTAAACCGCCGCCGTGGTCCCGCTCGGCTTGTCTGTGCAGAATGCCAATGGTGTCTGCCATGCGTCCCTCTGGTGAAATACCGGTGCAGAGGCGGTTCAAGCGGATTTTCGCCATTTACACAAGCAAATCTGCGTGAAAAGGGCTCGCTGCAGGTATCGTTAACCATTTGTTAAGAAAATCACGGGATCACGGATCATGGGGTCGGCGCCGTTTTTTTGTTATCTAGTGCCGAGGTTGTGGCAAATGAAAGTATTGATTGTTGAGAGTAACCCTGACCTTGGTGGGCTCTGGCAAAGGCATCTTGAAAGGCAGGGGGGAGAGGTTACTTTAGTAGCCGGGCAAGAGGCTGCGATCTTGGCCTTATACGGTACAGCCTTTGACATCATCGTGCTGGATTTGGTGTTGGAAACCGAAAGCGCCTTGGCTGTGGCAGACTTCGCAAGCTATCGTCGCCCCAATACAAGGGTAATCTTTGTGACCAATACCACTTTCTTCTCGGATGGCTCGATATTTGCACACAGTCCGAACGCTTGCGCCTACGTCCAAAGCAGCACGCCGCCAGAAGATCTGGCGGCAATGGTTGCACATTACGCAGCGGGTCGCTGACTGCGACGGTGCGGCTCCATATAATCCAACACAGGGTTCGTCGGGATAATCCGGTTCGGATTGATACTATCGTGACTATAGTGATAGTGCCGGATGATGTGATGAAAGTTCACCGTGGGCTTTACACCGGGCCATTGGTACAGCTCGCGTGTGTAGGCCCAGAGATTTGGATAATCGATCAACCGCCGCCGATTGCACTTAAAATGCAAATGATAGACTGGATCGAACCGGATCAGTGTAGTGAACAGCCGCCAGTCCGCTTCGGTCAGGCGATCCCCCATGAGGTAACGATTTGAGGAAAGATGACCTTCTAACCAGTCCAGCGTATCGAACAACGGGTTGACGGCTGCGTCATACGCCTCTTGCGATGTGGCAAAACCGGCTTTGTAAACCCCATTGTTGACGTTGGAATAGATGCGTGCGTTGACCTCTTCGATCTCGGTTCTCATCGGCGCTGGCCAATAATCATCTTTGTTTCCGGTAATCCCGTCGAAAGCCGAGTTGAACATCCGGATAATTTCTGAACTTTCGTTCGAAACGATCGTTTTCGTCTTTTTGTCCCAAAGGATAGGCACCGTCACTCGGCCGGAATACTCAGAATCAGCCTTGGTATATAATTGATGCGCAAAATCCATGCCGTGGAGCGTGTCGCCTGTCGCGCCTTGGTCGTCAATTTCAAAGGTCCAACCTTGATCCAACATATCTGGGTGAACGACTGAAACGGAAATATGGTCGCTTAGGTCTTTGAGTTCGCGAAAAATTAAAGTGCGATGGGCCCAGGGGCAGGCGTAGCTGACATACAAGTGATATCGCCCGCTTTCAGCTCGGAAACCACCCTTGCCGGATGGGCCGGCGTCGCCATTTTCTGTCAGCCAATTACGAAACTGAGCGGCCGAGCGTTTGAATGCCCCATCACTGGACTTAGTGTCATACCATGTATCCTGCCATTTTCCGTCAACGAGCAAGCCCATTTCATTCCTCCATTCAAGTTGCTTTACAAATAGCTTGACGGTGTCCCACTTCCTACATTGGCGAACGCGCATAGTCCCTGCGCAAACGCACAGCGATCCCGAAATGTCCTCACAACACGATCTCGGAACCAACCTGCACCTTATAGCTTCACTGGATTTTTACGATTTACTGATCACAATGGTTAATGATCTGCCGGAGAATTTTTGATGAGTACCTATGTTTCAAGGGAAATACGCGCCGAATTGGATGCTGCGCGAATCGCTGCGTTGAAAAAAGCGAGCCGCTTGCGGGTTGAAGTCGGAAACAATAGCTACAAAATTCTTAGATTGTGGAAGGATGGGTTTACGGTCGAGACCGAAACAACGCCGCGTTTGCGCGGGTTGGTCGATGTTTTTGACGGAGCAAATCACTTGTATCAGTGTTTGATCGTCGCTGCCGAAGAAGGTGCTGGCGAAATGAGTTACGAGTTTAAGCGCAGCACCGCAAGCGCGGACAAAGCCCCACTGGATTTTTACCGCGCTCCGGATGCGCCGATTGCTTTGCTTGGATATGAAGACTAGAGCCGGATTTAGGCGGTTGGTCGGTTAGGCCTCAAACTTAACAATCGGGCCATTTCGGCATTGGCTATTGTGATTCAGCCCGATGTCGAGTCACACGACAGGGCAATTCCTCTAATTTCGTTCGGTCGCCTGTGGATGAAGATGTCGCCGTCCGAATTGTGGTTTCCCTGTCGGGCATGTTCCGTGTCATCTGCCTGTGGACAGTCAATGCCCAATGACAGTTGGAGCGTGCTTTGCGGGTTGCGGCGATCGATCCCAAAGGTCCCTTCCGGATTTTATTGCTACCTTCCACTACCTTGCCGCCTTTGGGTGCGAACCCCTGCACAGAGTTGGCTTGCTTCATAACCTTTCGATCCAGTGAAGCTGTCAACCAGCGGCTGATTTTCAATCAAAAATATTCAATGCGGCTGGCTTCAGGCATCATTCGCGGGGCAGGTGGGTTTGGACTATATCCGTGCCACCCGATCCTCCTGCCCAAAACCAGCAAAGGCAGGGCAAGGATTAGCCTCACCCGGCGTATGAGTTACTGCAAATCTCCGAAAGCATGCATTAGCCGTGCACAGGCTTCTTCAACCCGCCCGCGTTGAGTGGCCAGATTAAACCGCTCGAACGTTTCGCCTCCGGCGCCGAAACCAGGGCCGGACGAAGTTGCGATCCTTGCATCTTGTCTCAGTCGCCGGACAAACTCTGCGTGTTCCATTCCGGTGCCGGAAAAATCTACCCAAGCGAGATAAGTCGATTGCAAAGGCATCGACCAAAGACCAGGTATTTTGGCAATCGTTTCATCGAACCGACGGCAGTTGCTCTGCAGATGAACAATTTGTTCGTCGACCCATTCAGCGCCTTCAGGGCTGTAAGCGGCGGTGATCATTGCAACACCCAAAGCGCTGGGGTCGTAATCAAGGGTTTTCAGACGATGCCGCATCTGTTTGCGCAGTTTTTCGTCAGGAATGATCATGTTCCCGGTTCGCTGCCCCGCAATATTGAAAGTTTTCGAAGCAGCTGTCAGTGACACAGTCCAGGGTCGTGCGTCTGGAGCCGCGATATCCATTGGAACAAAAGTGCTGCCCGGATATACCAGATCGTGATGAATTTCGTCTGACACCAGAATCAGCCCGTTGCGTTCGGCAAATTCCGCAACGGCTCTCAACTCTTCGGGCGTCCACACCCGGCCTGACGGGTTCTGTGGCGAGCACCACAACAATAGTTTTTCTGTCCCATCCAACCGTGATTGCGCATCTTCCAAATCAAGAACGTACGTATCGCCCTCGCGTACCAATGGGCATTCGACAACCCTGCGTTCGGCATTGTTCACCTTGTGAGCGAACTCATGATAGACAGGCGAAAATATAACTATGCCGTCGCCGGGTTCGCTCCAAACGTCAATACTCAGTGCAATAGCGTTGCCTAATCCCTGTGTAGTGAGAATCCAGTCGGTGTCGACGTCCCAGCCGTGGCGATTTTTCATCCACCACTGGATTGATGCAAGATACTCAGGATGAATCCAGGAATATCCAAAGACGCCAAGTTCGGCTGCTTTCCGAACCGCCTCAATCACACACGGTGCGGTGGGATAGTCAGAATCCGCGGTCCACATGGCCAGCCCATCTGATGGCGATACGCCATACAGCTGCTCCATCTTATCCCATTTTGAACTGTTGGTGCCCCGGCGGTCGATCAGGTCGTTAAAAGTCATATCTGCTCCATTTGTTGGGCCGAAAGCTACTCGCAATTCTGCTGTGTGCAAGGGGGGCGTTGCGGCTTAGTGCGCATTGCCCTAAATCAACCCTATGAAGCGTAAAATCCTCATCCACCCCGATCCCCGACTGAAAAAGGTGTGCGCGCCGGTTGACGACATTACTGATGCGTTGCGCGCTTTGGCTGATGACATGTTGGAGACGATGTACGACGCGCCAGGTATCGGACTGGCCGCGCCGCAGATAGGTGTACTTGACCGATTGATCGTGGTGGATTGTGTCAAAGAAGAAGGCGAGGCACCACGCCCCTTGGTCATGTTCAATCCCGAGGTAATTTCTGCCTCGGACGAAACCAATGTCTACGAAGAAGGTTGTCTTTCCATCCCGGATCAATATGCGGAAGTGACCCGACCCAAAGTGGTTGAAGTGGCGTGGATGGACCGTGACGGTAAGGCGCAAATTGAAACCTTTGATGGCCTTTGGGCAACGTGCGTTCAGCACGAGATCGATCATTTGAACGGTAAGCTGTTCATAGACTATCTCAAACCGTTGAAACGGCAGATGATCACGCGAAAGATGCAAAAGCTGAAGCGCGAACAGGCCCGCACATGACGGTTAGGACGTGCCTTCCATGGCCTGACAAACGTCTTCGAACAAAAGCACAGCAAGTGGCCGCGATTAATGACGATGTCAAAGCCATCTGGAATGATATGATTGACACGATGGAGGCTATGCCGGGTGTTGGTTTGGCTGCGCCTCAGATCGGAGTGATGCTGAGGCTGGCGGTGGTCGACGGCTCTGCGGAACGTGGTCGGGCGGTTCGTATGGCGAACCCTGAAATCCTCCACAGTTCAGTCGAATTGCGAGAGCATGAAGAGGCCAGTCCGAACCTGCCGGGTGTATCGGCCAAGGTAAAACGGCCTCGTGCCGTGACGGTCAAGTTTCTTAACGAACACGGGATTGTGGATCGGCGCGACTTCGTTGGGATCGAAGCAACAAGCGTCCAGCACCAGATCGACCACCTGAACGGTAGAATGTTCTTTGATCGTCTCAGCAAGGTGAAACGCGACATACTGCTACGAAAAGCCAAAAAGATGGGGTGAAACCCAAGAAGTGGAGGGGCCGATGCGGATAGTTTTTATGGGAACACCTGATTTCTCGGTGCCGGTTCTTGAGGCGTTGGTCGAAGCCGGGCACGAAATTTTGGCGGTCTATTGCCAGCCCCCTCGTCCTGCAGGGCGTGGCAAAAAAGATCGGCCAAATCCGGTTCAAGCGCGGGCTGAAGAATTGGGCCTGAACGTCCGTCACCCAGTTTCGCTTAAATCACCTGCCGAGCAGTCCGCCTTTTCGGCGTTGAATGCTGATGTCGCCGTGGTAGTTGCTTATGGTCTTATCTTACCCCAAGCCATACTGGACGCGCCTGTGCACGGCTGTTTGAATATACATGCCAGTTTGCTACCGCGTTGGCGCGGGGCAGCGCCAATCCATCGCGCGATCATGTCCGGTGATGTGGAAACCGGTATCTGCATTATGCAGATGGACGCTGGACTGGATACTGGTCCGGTTCTATTGCGCGAGGCGACGGAAATAGGAATCGAAGAAACGACCGCCCAATTACACGACCGTTTGTCCGTTTTGGGGGCAAGGCTGATTGTCGATGCATTGCGCAAGTTGCCGGACCTAATTCCTGAGCCGCAGTCCAAAGTGGGCGTGACCTATGCTGCCAAGATCGACAAGGCCGAGGCACGGGTGGATTGGTTCTGCCCTGCTGTAGAAGTCGATCGCCAAATCCGCGGGTTGTCGTCCTTTCCCGGCGCTTGGACCGAGATCGACGGGGAACGAATCAAGCTGTTGGCTTCGCGTATGGCAGAAGGGCAAGGCGAGCCCGGCGAAGTTTTAAGCGAAAACCTTACCGTTGCCTGCGGTGAAGGAGCCATTGAATTGCTGCGCTTGCAACGGGCGGGCAAGGGGGCGCAGGATAGGGAAACCTTTTTGCGGGGCAGGCCAATCTCGGTCGGCAGTCGCTTTGCTGTGGAGTAACGCCACATGTTCATGATCATGATGGGTACTGTCGTTATTGCTGGAATCGTCGGCTATTTGTCCGAGGTGACAGGATTTACTCGAAATGGGTATTTACAATCGATCATAATCTGTATTGGCGGCGCATTTCTGTTTTACTTCGTTCGCATCATGTTCGGAATTAGTTTTGGCCCACCTGGTCTGGATGCAGTTTTATCGTCAATCGGTGCCTTGATTATCGTACCAACGCATTGGAGGAAGTGAGATGCCCGTAGTAGCTTTGATAATAATCGGTGCGGCTGCAGGTTTCCTCGCCACACGTCTAATGCGGATCGAAGCTGATATTCCCACAACTATGTTAATAGGCATCGTTGGTGCGTTGGTCGGAGGACTCCTGCTCCGAACCTTGGTCACCGTTATGGGGTGGTTGTCAGGATTTATAGGTGCTGTATTAGGTGCGCTTTTGGTGATCTGGATTTGGCAGAAATACCTGCGCCGCTGAGAAACACTTTCTTATTGGCCATGTTTTTCGGCACTAATGTATTGAGGTGCACGCCCGGATTTCCTGGTCAACTGATGGGCTTCGGCGTCGGTTATCCAATGCACCCCGTTTTACTTGAGATGAAGCAACTTTGAGCCAACTTAAATTCTAGTCGTCGCCTATTCAGTAAAAGCAATTGCTGTATCAAAGATGTGCAGTACCTCTCTCCGTCAGTTGGGTTACTTAGACTACAGATACTCTCCAGCAGTGAAAGTTTTCGCAGGCATCGGTTTGCAATTCACGGCGATTGCTATCTGAAAACGGATATGTCCAGCCGGATGCTACCAGAGCACTATTACGTGGAGACGTTGTTTCAACATCGAGGTTTTGTGAAGCGACGCTGTTACTGACCTCACATAATTCAATCAGATTAAGTAGGTTTGGATGAATGACGTTTTCGTTTATGTGCGTGGCGGGCGGCCTTTATAGACCGGCAACCGCCAACCAAACATCAGAGATCCAGCCCGGAGTGCCCAGCAAATCAGAGCGCACAGTCCAAGCGACGGAAGAATTTCAAGGCCAAGCCGCGTCGCGAAAACTGCGGTTAATGCGCCTGCAAACGCGCAGGATACGTATAGCTCACCCTGTTTCAGAACCAACGGAACTTCGTTGCACACAACATCCCGCATCAATCCACCGAGGCAACCTGTCGTAACGCCCATCAGAACAACAATCACCCCCGATTGCCCTAAGGACAGGGCAGCGCCGGTACCGGCCGCAGCAGCAATGGACAAGGCAAAACTATCCAACCAGATCAGCCAGTTGTAGCGACTTTCCATAAGGTGTGCTGTGAAGAATACCAAGATGGCAGCGGCGCATGCGATCAGAATGTAAGCTGGCTGATCGACCCAGAACACTGGGTGCCTATCCAGCAATAGGTCACGAACTGTACCGCCGCCCACAGCGGTCAGGCAGGCAATGAAGGCAAAGCCCACTAGGTCGAGTTGCGCGCGACTCGCCACCAGCGCTCCGGTCAACGCGAAGACCAGAACAGAGGCGTAATCCAGCAGAGCCAGCCCGCTCACGTTTTGGCCTTTTTTGGTTTGAACGGTGCCATGCCCGCGCGTGCCAGTTCGTCGGCACGCTCGTTTTCGGGGTGTCCCGCGTGTCCCTTAACCCATTTCCACGTAACGTTATGTCGTGTTTGGGCCTCGTCCAGCCTTTGCCACAAGTCGACGTTTCTAACCGGTTTTTTGTTTGAGGTTTTCCATCCGTTGCGCTTCCACCCGAAAATCCAACCGGTGACGCCGTTCTTTACGTAGGCGCTGTCTGTGACAATGGTAATCGTTGAGGGGCGGTCGAGTATTTCAAGTGCGCTTATCGCGGCCAGCAATTCCATTCGATTGTTGGTTGTTTCCGCCTCGCCGCCGTTCAATTCCCGCTCTCTGATTAAGGTTTCTCCATCTAATGCACGCAGCAAAACGCCCCAGCCGCCCGGTCCGGGATTACCTGAACACGCGCCATCTGTATAAGCAAAAAGATCAGGCATGCGTGGCCAGTCCGATCCAGTCAGATACCGATCCATCAAGCCCGGTACCGCTGCCAAGATAGCTCTCGATCACGGTAAAGCCTGCATCTTGGACAATTTGCTTCAATTCGTCTTCGCTGTAGTAGCAGTAGTATCGCCCCAACCTGTCCGGGCCATCCCCTTGGCCCAGCTTCATGGCAATATAAAACACGCCATTCGGTTTCAACGCCTTATGAATTGCTGCCAAGTGTCTTGGGAAATCGCGGCGATTGGCGTGCAAAAGGCTAAAATTGGCCCAGACGCCATGATATTTCTCTGTTGCATCGAGTTCACCGAACGCTGCCTGCTGCGCAACTACGCCGGGGTGCTTGGCTGCCAGTTTAACCATTTCCGTTGATGCATCGATGGCTTCAACCTTCAAACCTGACTGCGCCATAACCGCTGCCGACATCCCCGGACCACAGCCAATATCTAACACCGTGCCGCCTTGGGGGACGGATTGAATGAAACGGGTCAATTGCGGATCGGCGGAATTGTCCTCATCCGTCAACGCAGCGTAGCGGGCGGCCTGCGCGTTGTAGACGGAAATCGTATCTTGGTCGCTCATAGGTATACTCCGACAGACAAGCACAGAACCACGATCGCGGTTAAAAGGATGCGGAGCTTCATCCACCAGCGAGGGGCCAGCCCCCAATACCAAAACACCGCGTCCAGCAACAAAAGAGCGGCAAAGCCAACGATTAGGTTGATCGCGGCGCTGACTGGTCCGCCCCCTGTCGTGAAAAACGCCCAAAGCGCCGGAAGAACGGAAAGTACGTAACATGTGGTCGCCTTCCCGCCTGACGTCTTTGTGGCAAAGCCCCAAAGAATCCCCGACATAAAGCTGAGAATGACCGACCCGTAAAAAAGCTGCACATAAGGGCCTACAAAACGGGCGCCGAATGTTCGCGTGCCCCAGTCGTGTAGGTCTCCATTTATCAAGGTCAGGGCGCCCCAAATGAATGGAATCAACCCGGCCAGTCCTAATATCAACGGTGATTTGGGTATACCACTCACGCTGGTTGCCTCAGAACGCGCGGCACTTTGAATTCTACATTTTCGACAGCGGTTTCGACCAATTCCACGCTGAGATCGAACCTATCGCGGAAGGCGTCGATCACTTCGTTCACCAAAACTGCGGGCGCGGACGCGCCCGCAGTCACCGCGATGCTACTTATCCCTTCTAGAGCCCGCCAATCTATGTCTGTGGCGCGCTGAACCAACTGGGCGTAGTTGCATCCGGCGCGCGACGCAACTTCGACCAAACGGCGCGAGTTCGAGGAATTCGGTGCGCCGACGACCAAAAGCGCGTCGGATTTCGGTGCCACAGCTTTGACAGCCTCTTGCCGATTTGTCGTGGCATAGCAGATGTCTTCTTTGTGGGGACCAACAATCGCCGGAAACCGCGACTCCAGCGCGGCGATGATGTCCTTTGTGTCGTCAACCGACAGAGTGGTTTGCGTCACAAAGGCCAACTTTTCCGGATCGCGTACTTCCACATTGGCCACATCTTCGACCGTTTCGACCAGCAGCACTTCGCCTTCGGGCAACTGCCCCATTGTGCCAATTGTTTCAGGGTGCCCTTTGTGGCCGATCATGACCATTTGCAATCCCGCGTCCGAGTGTCGCTGCGCCTCGACATGAACTTTTGAAACCAGCGGGCAAGTTGCATCAACGAAGATCATCTGGCGCTGTGCTGCAGTTGCAGGAACTGATTTGGGAACGCCATGGGCGGAAAAAATCACAGGCCGATCATCGGGACATTCATCGAGTTCCTCAACAAACACCGCGCCTTTAGATTTCAGCCCGTCCACCACAAATTTGTTGTGGACAATTTCATGGCGTACATAGACCGGGGCGCCCCATTTCTGCAACGCCATTTCAACGATCTTGATGGCGCGATCGACCCCTGCGCAAAAACCACGCGGGGCAGCCAAGTATAGTGTTAGTTGCGGCTTGCTCATGGGTGTCTCCTTGAAAGGGACACGTAAGGCTTTTGCATCCATTGGTCCAGTGATCCCGAACCTGTCATTTCTTTGATACAGAAGACTGTTAACTAATCTGTATTTCAGAAGGTGATTATCGTTAATGAAATGCGGCCAGGTTCTCCCCGGAACCTGACCGCATCTTTTCTAAATTTTTAGCGAAAGCGACGGGCTTGTTTATTCCCCGTTTGCAGCCATCATACCGCGCGCTTCCTCGGGCTCTTCCCGAGGAGGTCGTCCAACGACATCGCGAAGGTCTTCCAGTTCGATAAAGTTGTCGGCTTGCCGGCGCAACTCGTCTGAGATCATGGGCGGTTGGCTGCGTATCGTCGAGACGACGGAAACCCGTACGCCCTGACGTTGCAGGCTAGCTATAAGCGGGCGGAAATCCCCGTCACCCGAAAACAGCACGATATGATCGACCCGCGGTGCCAGCTCCATGGCATCAACGGTCAATTCGATATCCATATTTCCTTTGACTTTCCGACGCCCCATACTGTCGGTGTATTCCTTGGCCGGTTTGGTGACCATTGTGAAGCCGTTGTAATGCAGCCAGTCAACCAACGGACGGATAGGAGAATACTCGTCGTTTTCCAGAAGCGCTGTGTAGTAGAAGGCTCTGAGGAGTTTACCTCTGCGCATGAATTCCTGACGCAGCAACTTGTAGTCTATGTCAAAACCCAGAGCTTTTGCGGCCGCATAAAGATTCGAGCCGTCGATGAACAGCGCTAGCCGTTCGTCCTTATAAAACATAAATAGTCCCTTTCGGTATAAGCCATCGCGCCGTGATATCCGTGAGTGTAAAAAATTTGGTCGGAGCGATGGTGTACCTAAAATAAATGTTCTGGCTTTTATCGCAAGTATGCTCTGGACTGAATATGGGGTAAAACATGCAAAAAACATGCTCAAAAGCGGTAATAGCGCTTGGTGCAAATCTCAAGTTGAGAGGAAATGGGCCAAGGGAAACCCTTGAACAGTCAATCATTGCTATGCGCGACTCGGGTTTGGTGATTCGGTCCCAGAGTCGCTTTTTTTCGACACCATGTTTTCCCGCGGGCGCTGGGCCAGACTATGTTAACGCCGCCATTTCGGTGGAAACAGATCTAACTCCGGACACGGTACTGGGGGTGTTACACGATATCGAAAGAGAGTTCGGGCGCGAGCGTTCTCTGCGATGGGGTATGCGTACATTGGACCTTGATTTGGTCAGCTGGGACGCTTTAGTGCTGCCCAACCAGAGTGAATACGATCATTGGAGGAATTTGCCTGCCTCAGCGCAGATTCAGCAAGTTCCGGAACGTCTTATCTTGCCGCATCCCCGTCTGCAGGACAGAGCATTTGTGTTGGTGCCGATGGCTGATGTTGACCCAGAATGGCACCATCCGGTGCTGGATAAAACGGTTCTTGATATGATTGCGGATCTTCCCGACGAAGATGTTGCAGCTATTGTACCTTTGTGAACCGAGAAATTAGGGCATTTCTCGCTTGTCAAGCCGGACAATCGGCCTTAGATAAACGTCTTCCTGCCACGGATTCAATTACGGAGAGCACCCCATGGCCCGCGTTACGGTTGAAGATTGTGTAGACAAGGTCCCGAACCGGTTCGAACTGGTTATGCTTGCCGCCCACAGAGCGCGCGAAATTTCCGCTGGTGCCTCGATCACCGTGGACCGCGACAACGACAAGAACCCCGTTGTTTCATTGCGTGAAATCGCTGACGAAACCCAAAGCGCGGACGAACTGCGTGAGAGGCTGATCGAAGCCAACCAGACCCAGATCGAGGTCGATGAGCCTGAAGAAGATCAGATGGCGCTTTTGATGGGGGCCGAATCGGACAAACCCGTTGATGATGACATGTCCGAAGAAAAGCTCCTGCGCGCTCTGATGGAGGCGCAGGGCCAGGGGTAAGCCCAAACTACGAAGGTGCGGACCGGATGATTTCTGCTGACGACCTGATTGCGCTGGTCCGCAACTACAACCCCAAAACTAACGCGGAACGCATCGCCCGGGCCTATGAGTTCGGTAAGCAGATGCATGATGGACAGTTTCGGCACTCAGGCGAGCCTTACTTCGTCCACCCGGTTGCCGTGGCTGCCATACTGACAGAGCAACGTCTGGATGATGCGACTATCATCACTGCTTTGCTGCACGACACAATCGAAGACACCAAGGCCAATTATGGTAAAGTAGCTGAGTTGTTTGGCGACGAAGTCGCCAAGCTGGTCGATGGCGTCACGAAGCTTACCAATCTGCAACTTTCTAGCCGAGAGACCAAGCAGGCTGAGAATTTTCGCAAGCTGTTTATGGCAATGTCCAAAGATTTGCGGGTAATTCTCGTAAAGCTTGCTGACCGTTTGCATAACATGCGCACGATCAGGGCGATGCGGCTTGAAAAACAGGTGGTTAAAGCCCGCGAGACGATGGATATCTATGCGCCGCTTGCTGGCCGCATGGGCATGCAATGGATGCGTGAAGAGTTGGAAGACTTGGCTTTTCGCGTTCTTAATCCAGAGGGCAGACAATCGATCATTCGCCGGTTCATTACGCTTCAAAGGGAAACTGGGGATGTGATCCACCGGATTACCGGTGACATGCGTCATGAGTTTGAAAAGTCTGGTATCGAGGCCGAGGTGTTCGGTCGAGCAAAAAAACCCTATTCGATCTGGCGCAAGATGCAGGAAAAGGATCAGGGTTTTTCGCGACTGTCTGATATATACGGGTTCCGTATTATCACTGGGTCGGAAGAAGACTGTTATCGGGCTCTCGGCGCGATCCATCAGCGATGGCGCGCGGTGCCGGGACGTTTCAAAGACTATATCAGTCAACCAAAGTCGAATGGCTATCGGTCCATTCACACCACAGTATCAGGCCGTGACGGAAAGCGGGTCGAAGTTCAGATACGTACCAGACAAATGCATGACGTCGCTGAAACGGGTGTTGCGGCACATTGGTCTTACCGGGACGGCGTGCGTTCAGAAAACCCTTTCGCCGTGGACCCTGCAAAGTGGATATCGAGCCTAACGGAGCAGTTTGACAGCGAAGAGGATCACCAAGATTTTCTCGAAGCGGTCAAGCTTGAGATGTATTCGGACCAAGTGTTCTGTTTCACCCCAAAAGGCGACGTCGTTAAATTACCGCGTGGAGCGACACCAATTGATTTCGCATATGCTATTCACACACGTATCGGCCATGCCTGCGTAGGGGCGAAAGTGGACGGCATTCGGGTGCCGCTGTGGACTCGTCTTAAAAACGGTCAGTCGGTGGATATCATCACTGCAGACGGTCAAACGCCGCAGGTCACATGGCTGGAAATTGCAGTTACCGGTAAAGCCCGTACCGCCATCCGTCGGGCCTTGCGAGAAGTTGACCGTAAACGCTTTATCAAACTGGGAAGGGAACTGGCACGTGCCGGTTTCGAAAACGTCGGTCGAAAAGCTACCGACAAGGCATTGGACACAGCTGCAAAGCATCTGCGTCTAAAAGACAGCAAAGAGCTGTTGGCTCGTTTGGGCAGCGCCGAGTTGACTGCGCATGAAGTGATAGAGGCCGTGTACCCGGAACTTGCAAAAGATGAAGGCGATGCGATTCCCTTGCGTCGCGCGGTGATCGGACTTGAGCCGGGGCAAGGATTTGAGCGGGCGTCGTGCTGCCAACCGCTGCCAGGTGAGCGTATCGTCGGTATTACCTACCGTGGCAAAGGTGTTGTAGTACACGCGATGGATTGCGATCGATTGTCTGAATTCGAAGAACAGCCTGAGCGATGGGTTGACTTGCACTGGCATTCCGGAACCCACCCCGCAGTCTATGGCGCTACTTTGGACCTAACAATAGGTAATGATGCCGGTGTGCTGGGTCGTATTTGCACATTGATCGGCGAGAAAAAGGCCAATATCTCGAACCTTGTATTTGTGGACCGCAAACCGGATTTTTACCGTTTGCAGATCAGTGTGGAGCTGCGCGATCTGGAACAGTTGCATTCTCTGATGCTGATGCTTGAAGCCGAAAGCGATGTCGCTGCGGTCGAACGGTATCGGGACAGGGCGAAAACGAAGATCGCGGCAAGCTGAGAAGGGGTGATCAGGAGTGGTATTCAAGCGCCGAGATCGACGCTCGCCTGTCCAGATCGCTTCGGAATTCGTCTATCCGCGTGGCGGATGGACCCGGGCCTTTCACTACGTGAAACACCGTGTGCGTCGGTTGCCAGACTCACCTGAGCGAATAGCGAGGGGAGTCGGGGCGGGGGTTTTTGCAGCGTTCACTCCATTTTATGGTCTCCACTTTGTAGTCGCTGCTATTTTGGCACGGTTGATCAACGGCAATATTCTGGCTGCTCTCAGCGGAACATTTTTTGGCAACCCATTAACCTATGTACCCATCGGTGTAATTTGTTTGCAGACGGGACATTTCATTTTGGGAACCAAATTTGATGAAGGGGCTACGCATGGGCTTATGGGCAAATTTGCAGATGCTCTTGGAGATTTAAAAAATAACATAATCGCTTTGTTCACCGATGACGTAGCGGATTGGCGAGGTCTGGAAATATTCTACCATGAGGTTTTCTTTCCCTACATGATAGGTGGGATAATTCCGGGAATTGTGGCTGGGGCTGTTTGTTCGTACCTCAGCCTTCCATTGATTAGGACCTACCAACAACGTCGTCGGGCCAAGATCAAAGCGAAATTCGAAGAAATCAAACGCTTGGCACAGGCCGAGACTGCCGCTCACCTGACGAACGCATTAGGGTCGGCCTCAGGGTTCAAGAAGGAATCGAATGATGTCTGAAAACTATTTGCGTCTGGGCGTGAATATCGACCATGTCGCGACCGTCCGTAATGCCCGGGGCGGAGATTATCCCGACCCCCTGCGCGCAGCCAAAATAGCACAAGAAGCTGGGGCTGACGGGATCACAGCGCATTTGCGAGAAGACCGCCGACATATCTCTGACGCCGATATCGACGGTTTAATGGAGGTTTTGTCCGTTCCGTTGAACTTCGAAATGGCAGCAACAGATGAGATGCAAAAGATTGCGCTGCGTCACAAACCGCATGCGGTTTGCATCGTGCCTGAAAAACGAGAGGAACGTACAACCGAGGGTGGGCTGGACGTCGCACGAGAAGAAAACAGGCTAGCCCACTTTATTGCGCCCTTGCGCGACGTAGGCTGCCGTGTGTCGATATTTATAGCCGCGGATCAACGCCAGATCGAAGCGGCCCATAGGATTGGGGCAGAAGTGATCGAGCTGCATACCGGCGCGTATTGCGACGCTTTCGCGGAAGGCCGGGAAGAAGAAGCAGCGCGTGAGTTGGCGTCGCTGCGTGACATGTCGACATTTGCCTATTCCTTGGGGCTGGAGGTACATGCAGGACACGGTTTGACATATGACACCGTTAAGCCTGTTGCTGCGTTCCCCGAGGTGCGTGAACTGAATATCGGGCACTTTTTGATTGGCGAATCTATTTTCCTTGGTCTGACACCAGCGATTGTGGAAATGCGTCGTTTGATGGACGAGGCTCGGAAATGATCACACCGACTTTCTTGGCTATCTGGTTGGCTTGGTTAATGGCAGGGGGTTCTCCGGGGCCAGCGACCATGGGTATCGCTGGAACAGCCATGAATGAGGGTCGCTCTGCTGGGTTGGCATTCGCTCTTGGTATTTGCGCGGGCTCGGCAGCTTGGGGCATCGCCGCAGCATTGGGTTTGTCTGCGATAATGCTTGCCAACGTATGGTTATTCGAAGCGATCCGCTATGTTGGGGTTGCATACTTGGGCTGGTTGGCTCTCAAAGCGTTACGTCGGGCTATGAGCAAAGATGACGTGGCGATGGGCAATCCGGTTACCGGTTCGTATGGCACCATCTTCGCCAAAGGAGCGGCTATTCACCTGACTAACCCCAAGGCGATCCTTAGCTGGGGTTCGATCTATGCTATCGCTGCCCCGAACGAAGCCAGCCTATTGATGTTGCTCGGATATTTCGGTTTGCTCTATGCGGGATCGCTTTTGATATTCATTGGATACGCCTTCCTGTTTTCGTCCGAGCACATGGTTCTTGCCTATCGCCGCGCCCGCCGTTGGTTTGACTTCGCCTTCGCCGGGTTCTTTGGTGTTGCAAGCTATAAGATATTGACGGTGCGGCTGACGTAGGCAGCTTAGCTCATGAGACATTTTCTCAAAACGAGGTGACGGTGTGAAAGCTATTACATATCGCGAATTTGGGCCTGCTGCAGATGTGTTGGAGGTGACCGATATGCCGGTCCCTTCACCCGGCCCCGGAGAAGTTCTGGTACGCGTCAAGGCGTCAGGGATTAACCCCTCAGATGTAAAGCTGCGCGGCGGAGCACGGCCCGGCGCGGCTATGCAGTACGCGGTCGTTATTCCTCATTCCGATGGCGCCGGGGTGATCGAAGCTGTTGGGGCAGGAGTTGATGCCGCAAGGATCGGTGAGCGTGTTTGGATCTGGAACGCACACTGGCAACGCGCTTTCGGAACAGGGGCGGAATATGTGGCCTTGCCGTCAGAGCAAGCTGTGTTTCTGCCGGACACAACCAGCTTTGCTGAAGGCGCGTGTTTCGGAATTCCCGCTATGACAGCTTGGTATGCGTTATATTGTGACGGGTCGATTGCTGACAAAACTGTTTTGGTCACAGGTGGTGCAGGGTCTGTGGGCCGATACGCCTGTCAAATGGCTACGCTGGGTGGGGCCAGGGTCATTACCACCGTTAGCTCTGAAGAAAAGGCAGCCCATTCCGGGGCGGCTGAATGGATCAACTATCGCACACAGGACGTCACCGAAGCAGTTTTTGACCTTACAGGCGGAGAAGGTGTGGATCGCATAATCGAGGTGGATTTTGCGGCTAATCAGGAAGCGTCACTTTCTTTGATCCGCCCCGGTGGAACCATCGCAAGCTATGCTTCCGCTTCGCGTATGCGGCCCGAGTTGGATTTCTACGGGTTCATGTTCAAAAACATCCGCCTACATATGCTTATCGTATATCAACTCGATGCCTCGGCGCGTCGGCGAGGGGAGGACCAACTTAGCCAGTGGTTAGAGCAAAGGGCATTGGGTCACGCCGTCGTTTTGGGAGGGCACCTGACAGACGCGGCCAAAGCCCATGTTCAGGTCGAAACCGGGGAAAAACTCGGCACCGTCGTGTTGGAGGTTTGACTTGATCCTGGGCGTCGGCACAGACCTAGCGAACATTGACCGCATTCAGGGTACGCTTGACCGGTTCGGCGACCGGTTTCGCAACCGTGTCTTTACTGAGATCGAACAGCGCAAAGCGGAATATCGACACGATACCGCTGGTACCTATGCCAAACGCTGGGCGGCGAAAGAGGCATGTTCCAAGGCGCTTGGAACTGGCTTGCGCATGGGGATTGCATGGAAAGACATGGCGGTAACCAATTTGCGCACAGGTCAACCGGTTATGCACGTCACTGGTTGGGCTGCCGAGCGCCTGAAGGAAATGACTCCAGAAGGGTACGAGGCAATCATACATGTAACTCTTACCGACGATCATCCCTGGGCACAGGCTTTTGTGGTGATCGAAGCTCGCCGCGTTCAAGAAGCGGTTGCGCAGCCTTGACTTGCCAAGACCCGCCCCGCATGTAGCACTCCAACCACTTAAGGACCGGAGAGAGCAGTATGGCCGAGGAAGCCAAATCAGGAAGCGCCGTTTGGGAGACGATCAAAACAATCGTCTACGCCTTGTTGATAGCAGGCGTGTTTCGCACGTTGTTCTTTCAGCCGTTCTGGATTCCGTCGGGATCGATGAAACCGACACTGCTGATTGGTGATTTCCTGTTCGTCAACAAAATGGCCTATGGCTATTCTTATGCGTCCTGCCCAAGCCTTATCATCCCAAGTGTCGGATTGAACATCGACGCAGAAGATATCTGTGGTTGGATGCAAGGGGATGACAATACCCGGATTTGGGGTGGGGAACCTGAACGCGGAGACGTTATAGTCTTCCGCCACCCGGTCACTGGCCGCGACTATATCAAGCGGCTGATCGGTTTGCCCGGTGATCGTATTCAGGTGCGTGATGGGACCGTGACTTTAAATGGGACACCATTACTGCAGGAACCAGATGGCGTATTTACCGAAACAGCAGAGCCGCAAGGACCGCAAGGCCTTCGACCAAGGTGTGAAAACGGGCCGGTTGGTGTTGGCGGTGTCTGTGAAAAGTCACGCGCGATTGAAACCTTGCCAAATGGTGTTTCGTACGAAGTGCTGAATATTGGCAATCAGGGTTCGGACAACACAGGTGTGTACGTAGTACCGGAAGGGCATTACTTCTTTATGGGTGATAACCGTGACAATTCCGCTGACAGCCGTTTGCCGCAGTCAGTCGGCGGCGTCGGATATGTACCTTACGACAACCTTATCGGCCGTGCGGACCGGATCATGTTCTCATCTGCGGGGCGTTCGATGTTGTTTTTCTGGACTTGGCGCGGCGATCGGTTCTTTAAGGCGGTCAATTGAGTGTTTCGACCGAGATAAAAGCCTTCCAGAAGAGGTTGGGCTACGAGTTCAGCAACCCAAAGCTTTTGATCCGCGCATTGACCCATGGGTCAGTTTCGTCTCCTACGCGACCGGACAACCAGCGTTTGGAATTTCTGGGCGACCGTGTGCTTGGGCTTGTAATGGCTTCGGCATTGCTTGAGGCGGACCAAAAGGCCACCGAAGGACAACTGGCTCCTCGATTTAACGCGTTGGTGAGGAAAGAAGCGTGTGCAGAAGTGGCGCGGCAGATTGATTTGGGTGCTGTTCTGAAACTGGGACGGTCAGAGATGTTGTCAGGTGGACGCCGCAAACAAGCACTGCTGGGGGATGCAATGGAAGCAGTCATTGCCGCCATCTATCGTGATGCAGGGTTTGAAGCCTCGCGCGACGTCATTTTGCGCCTTTGGGGCGACCGGATTCGTAATGTCGAATCCGATGCGCGTGACGCCAAAACAGCGCTGCAGGAGTGGGCTCAGGCCCGTGGACAAAATCCGCCGTCTTATGTCGAAATTTCGCGTAGCGGACCGGACCATTCTCCCCTCTTTACTATTGCGGCGCGTCTGCAAGATGGAACCGAGGCGCAAGCAACGGCAGGATCAAAACGACTTGCCGAGCAAGCGGCCGCTAAAGCGATGCTGACAACCCTGACGAAGTAAACTAAGTGCGACGGCACTCAACTTGATAAATGAACTCGGGCGGCCGTATCAAGATTTGGCAGACGTAAGATGCCTCGCCAAAAGGTGGCAATGGGCCAAACCTATACTTTTCCAAAACCCTCTAGCCCGTATCGGCTTTCTGGGATAGGGATGCGCCCTGCAAACTGGATCGCATATCATATGACCAAACACACCGGATTTATAGCACTAATCGGAGAGCCTAACGCGGGCAAATCCACTTTGTTGAACCGCATGGTTGGGGCCAAGGTTTCGATTGTGACTCACAAAGTGCAGACCACGCGGGCTCGAATCCGTGGCGTCGCAATAGAAGGCGATGCACAGCTGATATTTGTGGATACTCCCGGACTTTTCAAACCGCGCCGCCGGCTTGACCGGGCGATGGTTGCAGCGGCTTGGGGCGGGGCGGCTGATGCTGATATCGTGGTCCTGATGGTCGAAGCCCACCGCGGGATCACTGAAGGGGTTGAACATATACTCGATGGCCTCGAGGAGATCGGG
This sequence comes from Ruegeria sp. BHSA163, assembly GCF_059613365.1. Classification (NCBI taxonomy): domain Bacteria; kingdom Pseudomonadati; phylum Pseudomonadota; class Alphaproteobacteria; order Rhodobacterales; family Roseobacteraceae; genus Ruegeria; species Ruegeria sp. BHSA163. Next base: position 2,638 of record NZ_JBXWSJ010000037.1, on the reverse strand, counting down.
CAAAACCGCAAGGTTGCCCTGGCAATCAACAAGATCGACAAAGTGCCGTCGGAGAAGCTATTGGCGCTGACATCTGACCTGAACGCACGTTATCCATTTTCCGAAACTTTCATGATTTCGGCGGAACGCGGTCACGGTGTGGATGATCTACGCAAGTGGCTGGCATCTCAGCTGCCAGAGGGTCCATGGCTCTATCCCGAAGATCAAATCGCTGATCTGCCTTTGCGCATGATTGCGTCGGAAATGACGCGTGAGAAATTGACCCTGCGCCTGCATCAGGAACTGCCCTATCAACTAACCGTTGAAACTGAGAACTGGGAAGAACGCAAGGACGGGTCAGCCAAAATTGATCAGGTCATTTATGTAATGCGGGACGGCCACAAAGGCATTGTGCTTGGTAAAAAGGGTGAGACGATAAAGGCGGTAAGCCAAGCGGCTCGTGCAGAGTTAGAAGAATTTCTAGACCGCAAAATCCACCTGTTCCTGCAGGTCAAAGTCCGTCCTAACTGGTTAGAGGAATCCGAGCGTTATTCGGAGATGGGACTGGACTTCAAAGACGGTAACGCATGACCCGACTGACGGCGGAATTCTGGGTTCACGCCTACCTGGCGCGTTTGCGGTTTCAAGAAATTCCTGCCTTTGTGGTTGCCCACGGCGACGACACAGCTGGTGCGGTTTTGGTCAAGTTGAATACTCTGGATGGTCAAGCCACGGCATTTCAACGCAGCTTTGACCTGATGAGCGGTGAACGCAAATGGATCGAGTTGTCCAACGGTCCCGAGAAGGACGTAGATCAGGCAATTCAACGCCAACGTAGTTTTGACCCCGACCTTTGGGTGATCGAAGTCGAAGATCGGCAGGGGCGACACATGTTGGGGGAAGAGGGGCTGGATTAGTTCCAGGTTGCCAGTCGTCTGCGATTTGGAGCAATAAATTCGAAACTCTTCAAGTCCTACGGCAAAGTTTTGGTGCATTGAAACCAATCTGTTTATTTTAAACGATAGATCGCATTGCGTCCGAATTTCGCATCCAACTCGTAACCTGTATTAGTAAGCAATTTGCCAAGGTCTGATTTCCAGGCCTTGTTGTGCTCGACCTCAAACAAAACGGATTTTGGCAGTTGTGCAATCGGCATATCGGACAACAATGGCGCCAAGACACGATCTTCGTGGCCTTCGACATCGACTTTTATGAAATCAATTGGCGTTTGTTTATCTGGAGGCAAAAAGTCACTTAATTTTCGAACTTGGACGCGAGTAGGTGTAGCGCCTTTTTTGGGTTTACTTAAGCTAGCCTCGCCCAAATTTGTGTCGACTGGAACGTAAAGGTCCAACTCGCCCGCGCCGTCAGAAATGGCGCAAGGATGAACCTGAATGCTGTCGAAGCCGTTCAACGCAATATTCTTTTCTAGTCTGGCGCGCATGGTTGGATTTGGTTCGAACGCATGGATGGCAGAACCAGGCACAGCAATAGCAGCGATTCTAAGGCTATAAACCCCTGCATTGGCACCAACATCATAGGCGGTAATCGGGCGATCCGGCAGACCGTTCAAAACGTGGTTTAACGCACGTTCTTCCATCGTTTTCCCTTTTTGCCAAATCAGAAACTCGGTATGATTGTCAGACGGATGGACCTCCATTCGGCAACCTTTGTAGTCAACTTCGGTAGGACGTAGGTTGCGTCGAATTAACCGCTTAATTTTCTTCGGAGTCGTCGGATCGTTGCAAATCTGTCGAAGAAGATCGTGGGGCCATTCCATAAAGTCGTGTCTCGTACCTGCAGAAAACGTTTCCTGGAGAACCTAATATCATTTGGGCTGCTTACTGAAACCAGATTATTCGCTCAATTGATCGACGGCGGCATTCATATCTACGGCCATCACAAAAAACCTTGCTGTAGATTTGTGGTTGCCAGCAACCTACGGACTAGATTTCTGCGAAATGTTGCCATCAAAACTTGGTCTGGCTACACGAACCAAGTACCTTAACAGAGAGTTTCTTTAGCCAGGGCCGCATAAAGAAAAAATACACAGCGAGTAAGGGAGGACCGCTTTTGTTGCATTCAATTGGTCAGAAGTTCATCAAATCCGACCTTGGTCGGGTTATGAAGCATTTTGAGGGATTCATGGTGTTCGTCGGCGTCGTTGGACCCTTTGCAACACTTCCACAGCTGGCGAAGCTTTATTTCACCCATTCACAGCATGCGCCCGGTCAATCACTGGTTACGTGGTCGCTGTATGCGGCATTGTCGGTTCTTTGGTTCGTCTATGGTCTGATGGTCAATAAACTGCCGATTTATGTAGGCAATGGCATTTCAATGGTACTCAATGCGCTCATGGTTGTTGGTATCCTTCTGCACGCAGGTGTTACGTTCTAAACATGATCTAAGCCGTCCGACTTGCGGCGTTGAACGCTTTGCGGTTTTCTAGATCAGTAAGAACCACCCCAGCAGAATAGGACAGGACTTGGACTGGCGCGATCACGGTATACTTCTGACCTCACGCCGCCACGGCGAAACGTCTGCGATCATCGAAGTCTTTACCGAGTCTCATGGCAGACACGCAGGCGTCGTCCGTGGTGGTACAAGTCGAAAAATTGCACCTGTTCTGCAGCCAGGAGCTCAATTGGATCTGTTGTGG
>NZ_JBXWSJ010000036.1:0-47506 GCF_059613365.1 Ruegeria sp. BHSA163 | reverse complement strand
CTTTTCAGCGAACAGTGGCCAATCCGAAGCTGGATCGACAACAACCGCTTCCAATTCGCATTCCAAAAGCCCACCCGCTTCGTTTTGCTGTTCAACCAGCATCTCCATCGTGTCTTTCAGCGTTGTTTCCGAGATCGCCATCGTACCCGACAATGAATGCAGAACGCCGACCTTGATCGGACAATCCGCCAAAGCTGGCAAAGCAGAGGCCAACAGAACGGCAGCGGTGGTTTTAAGAGTATTGTGCATCAGCATTTCCTTGTTTGCGATGCGCAGCAGGGTTGCTCGGAACGCGAAAACACCCCATATACCCCCTACGCATATTTGCGGAGTGCGAGGGTGTCATCAGGTTCCTAGGCCGGGCACCTTCGCACAATTCCAAAGCCGAATTTCGGCGCAACTCTGTCGTATTCACTTACGCGACTACGAGTAAGCCACGTAAGCGAGGATTTCCGGAAGTTTCAGGTGATCGCTTAATTTTACAGCATTGCCGCAACGCAGGCCTAATAATGCGGCATCGCAGCAACGGTTTGGTTCAGGTTCCACCAAGCAGCAACAAATTGCACTGATACAAGAGACGAGCCGCAGTTCTCCGCGCCGCTGTCGACGTTGCCGCATCCGAACCAAAGGTCCCAGTTTGTAAAAGAGCCGAATGCGCATGTTTCGCATTCACGCGATGGCTCAAAACGTGTTGCGCATTATCGGACTCGATTGTTGCATTCAGCAGGGAAACAAATCCCTTTCTTTTCATTTCATACTGTTTTGCGTTGGGATCATCCAAAAGCCAGGCGTGCTCAATTTCCGCTGAATACCTGCCAGCGCAGCTTGCAAAGGATTTCACCAGCTCATCGTCAGCATAAAGATTTGCAGCTGACACGCAGAGGAACACCGACGACGCAATCAAAGTTTTCAAAACGCCCATGAATTCAGCATTGCGCCTGAAAATCTGATCGTCAAGAAGGCATTTGTGAAACCGCATGGCTGGATGACCGCCCATTGCAGAGCGTGATCAGTCCCCCAGTGGTGCTCAACGAAAGCCGTGAGTTTCGACGGCCCTTGTCCGTTTAAATCGCCAAGTACTCTTCTCGAAGCTGACTGTTTTCCAGAACTTCATTCGCGGTTCCATCAAACACGATGCTGCCTGTATCCAGAATTATCGCACGATCGGCCAGTTCCAGTGCACGGATGGCGTTTTGTTCGACAATAATGGTTGTCATCCCCTGCTGCTTAACGTGAATGAGCGTCTTTTCGATCTCGTCGACGATCACCGGCGCCAAACCTTCATACGGTTCATCCAAGAGCAAAACCTTAATATCTCTTGCCAATGCCCTTGCAATCGAAAGCATCTGCTGTTCACCGCCTGACAGCGTTATTCCCTCTTGCTTTCGGCGTTCGCCAAGACGGGGGAACAGTTCGTAAAGTCGCTCCAGCGACCATCCGACAGGAGGCGCTATTTGCGCAAGTTGCAAGTTTTCTTCCACGGTCAAACCGGGAATAATCCGTCTGTCTTCTGGCACCAGACCAAGACCAGCCGCCGCTGCTTCATAGCTGGTCATTTTGTGCAATGGCTGGTGATCCAGCCAGATTTCCCCGTGCTTGACCTCTGGTTCACCGACCCGCGCAATCGAGCGAAGCGTCGATGTCTTTCCAGCACCATTTCGCCCCAACAACGCAAGTATTTCGCCTTCGTGCACGTTAAAGTTCACACCCTGAACGATGTAGCTCTCACCGTAGTAAGAGTGCATGTCCCACACTGAAAGAAACGCGGGCGCGGTGCTGGCCATGTTGGCGTCTTTTGAAAAGTCAGGTTTTTCGTTCATTGCTTTTCCTCACGCTGCTTCGCCCAGGTAAGCTTCTCGAACTTTCGGGTTTCCGCGGATATTTTCAGGAGTGTCTTCGACCAGCGGCGTTCCCTGCGCTAGAACGGTGATCCGTTCAGCGAGGCTGAAAACCACGTGCATGTCGTGTTCAATAATCGCGATTGTTATGTCACGTTCATCTTTGATCTGCTTTAGCAAATCAATTGTATTGTTGGTGTCTGCCCGAGCCATACCTGCCGTGGGTTCATCCAACAAAAGCAAGCGGGGGTTTTGGCTCAGGCACATGCCGATTTCCAAACGCCTCTTGTCCCCACGCGACAGTGCAGCGGCGTGCATCTGCCGCTTGTCCGCCATATTCATTTCTTCAAGAACAGATTCAGCTTGTTCTACAATGGTTTTCTCGTTGGCGATTGTCTCATAAGCGTGCATCCGAAACGCGCCATCCCGCATCGCAAAGATTGGAATAAGCATGTTTTCCATAACAGTGAGTTCACCGAAAATCTCAGGCGTCTGAAACACGCGGCTGATGCCCATTTGGTTAATCTGATACGGCTCAAGTCCAAGGACGGAAGCATTGTCAAACAAAACTGTCCCGGTATCGGGCATCAGCTTGCCCACGAGGCAATTCAGCAAGGTGGATTTACCTGCTCCGTTCGGGCCGATAATCGCATGAACTGAGTTTTCTTCGACGCTCAGGTTCACGTCCGTCAAGGCTTTTAACCCACCGAAACGTTTGCTGACGTCTTTGACTCTTAAGATTGCCATTGTCGTACCCCTTATTCCGCTGGTTCGGTTTTGCCCGACTTAGTGTCGTCGGTTGCAGTTTTTTTGTTTTTGAACCAGTTGAGCATGCGCTGGCCGCCTTCCACGAGACCGCCGGGTAGATAAATGACCACCAGCATGAACAGGATGCCAAGGGTCAAGTGCCACCCCTTACCGATAAACGGATGGATGAGGAAAACAACCGCATCCTCCAATCCATCAGGTAAGAACGCAAACCAGCTGTGCAGGACGTTGTCGTTGATTTTCGAGAAAATGTTCTCGAAATACTTAATAAAACCTGCACCCAAAATCGGGCCTATCAAAGTGCCGGTGCCGCCCAGAATGGTCATGAGCACAACCTCACCCGAGGCAGTCCACTGCATCCGTTCTGCACCAGCCAACGGGTCCATCGCCGCCATAAGACCACCGGCCAAACCCGCGTACATTCCCGAAATCACAAAAGCCGCAAGCGTATAGGGTTTGGAATTCAAACCGGTGTAGTTCATCCGCTGTTGGTTCGATTTCACCGCACGCAGCATCATTCCAAATGGCGACCGGAAGATACGGATGGCCAGATAAAACACCACCATCATGACAACTGCGCACAGGTAGTAACCCGCGTTAAAGTCAAAGCTCCAAGCGCCAACATCCATAGTGTAGGTGGCACGCATAGGCAGACCGAACAAATGCGGCAGGCCGGGTGAATTGGTCCCCTGCAAGATTTGCGGATCGTCCGCGTAAACCTGCAAACCGGTTTCGCCGTTTGTCAGATTAAACTTAGGGTTCGACAGGACTGAATATGCCAGAGCAAAGCTCATTTGCGCAAAGGCCAGAGTCAGGATCGAAAAGTAAATCCCCGACCGGCGAAGGCTGACAAAGCCGATCAGCAAAGAAAACAGCCCAGCGACGACAACGCTAAGCGCGATAGCCGGAATAACGTTGTAGCTGAGCAGCTTGAACATCCAAACTGCCGAATATGAGCCGACCCCCAAAAAGGCCGCGTGACCGAAGGACAAGTAGCCAGTCAGACCAAAAAGGATGTTGAAGCCAATTGCAAAGATTCCGAAGATCACAAATCTCTGCATCAGGTCCGGATAGCCCGCGTTGAACTGCGCCATCGCGCTGCCCTCTGGGAACGGGTTCAGGATGAAAGGGGCCAGCAATGTCAGGAGGCCGACTATAATCAGGAGGCTTGTGTCTTTTTTGTTTAGTCCCAACATATCTTATTCCTCCATCACGCCTTTGCGGCCCATCAGCCCGCGCGGCCGCGTGAGCAACACGATGATGGCAACAAGGTAGATGATGATCTGGTTGATGCCTGGGATTGTAGTTGTAGCCCACGTAGTCGATGCAAAACTTTCCAGGATGCCCAGCAGAAATCCGGCGAGAACCGCTCCGGGCAGCGATCCCATGCCGCCAACAACAACAACGACAAAGCTAAGAACCAGAAAATCCATACCCATGTGATAATTTGGCGGATTAAGAGGTCCGTACATGACCCCCGCCAGCCCTGCGACGGCAGCGGCAATCCCGAACATGATTGTGAAACGACGGTCGATATTGATCCCCAGCAATCCTACTGTTTCACGGTCCGCCATCCCGGCCCGCACCACCATCCCAAAGGTTGTAAATTGAAGGAAAGAGAATACCGCGCCAATAATCGCAACGGCAAAGCCAAAATAAACGAGTCGCCATATTGGGTATATTATCGCGTTCGGGTCAAAACCTACCATAACGCCAAGGTCGATCGACCCACTCAGCGCATCTGGCGGAGGTGTCTGAATTGGGTTTGCGCCAAAGAAGTACTTCACGATTTCCTGCAACACGATCGCCAAGCCGAAAGTCACAAGAATTTGGTCCGCATGAGGACGTTTGTAGAAATACTTAATCAGGCCCCTTTCCATTACGTAGCCGACCAACAGCATGATGGGAATCGCAAAAAGGATGGCCAACGGAACGGACCAATCAATGATTGCAGCGCCGACTTCTGGTCCGAACCAAGCTTCAACATAGGGCGTTTCCACTTTCAGCGGATTACCAAGAAAATCCTGCTGAGATTCATCAACGACTTCGAAACTCAGGTTCATAAGCTTTTGCAAGGTCACTGCGCAGAACGCACCGATCATAAACAAGGCCCCGTGGGCAAAGTTCACGACCCCAAGCGTGCCGAAAATCAGTGTCAGACCCAACGCGATAAGCGCATAAGCCGAACCCTTGTCCAGCCCGTTCAGAATTTGCAATAGGATGGCGTCCATTGCCCCACCTCAAGGTTGGTCAGCGTTATTTGAGTGGTCAGCACGAGGAAAAGTCACCCGGCTGAGAGTGTCTGGCCGCCTATCAGCGACCAGACGAAGGCCAAAGACCTTATGCACCCGGGTTGCACTCGCCGAGATCGCCACCGGCGAACATCGGATGCTCCGGATCGTACTCAACCTGTGCACGCGGAGTGATCTCAACGATTTCCAGTGTGTCGTACTCGTTTGTTGGGTTCTGGTTGCCCCGCACCACAAGAACGTCCTTGAAGCACTGGTGATCCGCACCACGGTACCATGTGGGTCCGTTGCCCAGCCCGTCGAATTCAAAGTCTTCCAATGCTTCGACAACACCGCACGGGTTGAAAGTACCTGCGCGTTCAACCGCATCTGCATAAAGCAGCGTCTGTGCATAGCAGGTCTGAGCCGAGTTCGACGGAGGCTTACCATATTTCTCGCCGAAGGATTTTACAAAGGCCTTGGTACCCTCATCCTGCAGCTGCCAGTTCCAGTTCATCGAACCCAGCACACCCTTGATGTTTTCGCCTGCACCAGCAGCCATCAATTCAGAGTAAAGCGGCACAACGATTTTGAAGTCTTTTCCGTTGGCCACCTTGTCCAGCAGACCGAACTGGATCGCGTTGGTCAGCGAATTCACCATGTTGCCGCCGTAGTGGTTCAAAACCAAAACATCCGCACCCGAGTTCAGAACCGGCGCAATGTAGGACGAGAAATCCGTTGATGCGAGTGGTGTCTTAACCGTGTTGACCGTTTCCCATCCCAAAGCTTCGGTCGAAGCAACAATCGACTCTTCCTGGGTCCATCCCCAGTTGTAGTCTGCCGTTAAGTGGTAAGCGCGACGCTCATTGCCCATTTCTGCCGCCAGAACCGGCGCCAGTGCGGCACCCGACATATAAGCGTTAAAGAAATGGCGGAAGCCATTTGCCTTCTTGTCCTTGCCAGTGGTGTCGTTGGCATGGGTCAGGCCGGCCATAAAGATCACGCCCGCCTCTTGGCATAGGCCCTGCACAGCAACGGCCACACCCGAGGATGAACCACCGTTGATCATAATTGCGCCGTCTTTTTCGATCATCGACTTGGCGGATGCACGCGCGGCGTCTGATTTGGTTTGAGTGTCTCCGGTTACGAACTCAACTTTCTTTCCAAGGATTCCGTTGCCCTGAAGGACCTTGGACGAGAACGTGTTCAGGCACCCACCGTCGCCTTCACCGTTCAAGTGCTCAACGGCCAACTGCTGCGCAAGCAATTCATCGTTGCCTTCTTCGGCATATGGGCCGGTCTGCGGGACGTTGAAGCCCAGTACAACCGACGATCCGGTTGGCTCGTTCGTGAAGGCTGCCGCTGATGAGGCGGTAAAAATTGTTGGCAGGGCCAATCCGGTACTTGCGACCGCACCAGATTTCAACACGCCGCGGCGTGTGACATTTTTGTTAGTCATAAATTCCTCCCATTTCCATTCCCCACCTTCTGGCTCCTCTTCCAGCTGGTGAGAGCGCACACTTGTGCAAGCCGATTATGGAAACGGGTCAGAAAATTTCACAATAACTGATTAGTTTTGATGGAAAGTTTTGTAAACGAATAAACAAAAATTCTGATATTTTGTAAATTTTTTTGGAGTTTGCCGCTCAATGCACTGAAAAGCATTCGTTTACTTGCTAACCACTGTTGTTGAGATATGGCACCCTGGACAATCAAGTACGCGTAAGCAGTCTCGCGCGAACTCGGAGGACATACGATTTTCAATCTTCCCACCGACGAGCAGCCTGCCATCCCTCCACGGGGAACTAAAACGTTTTGAACTTTTCCTGCTATCTCAGGCAACCGCAAAGCCCAAGAGAAGGCCAGCAATCCTAAATCTGATCGGTTTATTGAACGTATTCGTCGTAGTCTTGTTTCAATAAGATATCGGCTTCTTCGCTTGCGCTAAGAACGAGCTCTGCATTAGGCAAATCGTTCTTTAATGTCTTTTTCAAAGCCGTTTCAGCGTCCAGTCCATGATTTATCCACCGTTGCACGAGTCGCTCCTGTAGAACCTCCATTGTCGGCCCAACAAAAACGCTTGCACTAAACCGGTCTTTCATGGACCTCCATGGCTCGGCCTTTAACAAAAGATAATTCCCTTCGACGACTACAATTGGAGTATCCGGCGAGATTGCAACGGCATTTGCAATTGAAAGGTCCATTTGACGATCAAATTTAGGATGGAACGTTTCTCGGTCAGCCGCCTCAAGTCTCCGAACGGTTTCGGCGAAACCGGCTGCATCAAATGTCTCGGGCGAACCTTTTCTTGCCAATAGCCCACGCGACTCAAGCAGCCGATTGTCTAAATGATATCCATCCATCTCTAACAAGGCGGCGAAAGGCGCACTCTCATTGCGCTCGCAATTGAGCGCCCGAACCACCGCTTGGGCCAAGGTCGATTTACCGGAGGCTGGAGGACCAGCGATCGCGACGACGGTTCTTGTTCCGGTTCGCAGCTTACTCTTGACTAAATCGCAGACTATTTTCGTATCACGTTCAATCAAGCTGCATCCTCGCTTGGCGGCTCTTTAGCACCTGTCATGAACGCAACTGCGTCAGACATCGTATAGTCCTTTGGATCAATGGTGCAGAGCCGCTTGCCCAGCCGATGCACATGAATACGGTCTGCAACCTCAAAAACATGTGGCATGTTGTGGCTTATAAGGATAATCGGAATTCCCCGCGCTCTTACATCTTGAATCAGTTCAAGAACTTTCCGGCTTTCCTTAACTCCGAGAGCAGCAGTCGGTTCATCCATGATTATGAACTTGGAAGCAAAAGCCGCGGCGCGTGCGACGGCAACACCTTGGCGTTGCCCGCCAGATAGGGTTTCGACCGCCTGATTGATAGACTGCACGGTCATCAACCCTAGTTCGGTCAACTTTTCCCGGGCAAACTTTTCCATCGCGGGGCGATCCAACTGCCGCAGAAATTTACCCATGAAACCGGTTTTTCGGATTTCCCGACCCATAAACATGTTGTCAGAGATTGATAACGCCGGCGACATCGCGAGCTGTTGATAGACGATTTCGATCCCCATATTTCGGGCGTCAATCGGAGAGGTGAAGTTGACTTTTTTACCCTCGATCAGGATTTCCCCCTCGTCTGGGATAGTAGCACCGCAAATCGCCTTTACGATTGACGATTTGCCAGCGCCGTTATCCCCGATGACAGCCAGAATTTCGCCTTGTCTCAATTCGAAATCAGAGTGGTCTATTGCGGTCACGTGGCCATAACGCTTGACGATTCCGCGGCCCTGTACGACAGGAGTATTGTCCGACATCAGCCCGATACCTTTCTGATCCATTGGTCCACCGCGACTGCGGAAATGATGAGAAGCCCGATTAGCAGGTAGGTCCACTGCGCGTCTGCGCCAAGAAGCCTGAGCCCCAGAGTGAACACTCCGACAATGAGTGCGCCAAACAATGAGCCGAGAATTGAACCACGCCCGCCGAATAGTGAAATACCACCAATCACAACCGCAGTGATGCTTTCGATGTTGGCTAACTGCCCGGATGTTGGAGAGACCGAACCGATCCTCCCGATCAGTGCCCAACCTGCAAACGCGCAGATCAACCCGGAAAGCATATATACAGACATCAAAGTTTTGTGGACGTTAACACCCGAAAGTTCTGCCGCCTCTGGGTCGTCGCCAACCGCGTAAACATGGCGCCCCCAAGCCGTGTGCCTTAGCGCATAGGCGAGCACAGCAATCAAAACGAGCATAAAAATCACACCGACGGTGAATGTCGCTCCGCCAATGCTGAACTTGGTTCCAAAGAATTGCAGGAATGGCGCGCTAGCCTCGATGTCCTGACTGCGGATCGTTTCGTTCGCTGAATACAGAAAATTTGTAGCCAAAACGATCTGCCACATTCCGAGTGTGACAATAAACGGGGGCAGCTTTACGCGGCTTACAAGCCAGCCATTTATTGCGCCTATTGCCGTGCCAATTGCAAGCCCGCACAGCACGGCAACCGGAACCGGAATGCCGTAGCGGAAAGAAAACTGACCCATAATTACTGAAGAGAAGACCATTATCGCGCCGACGCTGAGATCAATTCCTGCGGTCAGAATAACAAGGCTTTGTGCGGCGGCAACAATGCCTACGATTTGAACCTGCTGCAGGATCAATGTCATCGCGAACGGAGAGAAGAACTTCGACCCTAGAAGCACGCCGAAAATCACAATTGCACCAACCAGGACAATCAACGGAACAAAGGATGGATTGACGTGGAGGATGTGCTGCAACTTCCCGACGAAGCCTACACGATGGCTCTCAAACTCTGCGATCGCTTCTTTACCGCTGGCAGCAGATTCAAATTCCTGGGCGCCTTGGTTTGCTTCTGACATATCTCCCCCTTTTCGCGGCGGGCTTTGCGGCCGACGAACTCATCTTACAGGAAGTTTCAATTATTGTGTGATGGGAATAGCGGGGTGCTGTTAGGCACCCCACCCAAAGACTGGGCAATTAACCCCAGCAGAGGTCCAAACCTTCGGATACAGAGATAGACTCCACACCATCAACCGGTTGATCGGTGATAAGGGCTACTCCGGTATCATAAAAGTCTTTTCCAGGAGTATTTTCCGGCTTAACGCCTTCCTCAGCCCATTTTTTGACCGCTTCAACGCCCAATGAAGCCATCAACAACGGGTATTGCTGGCTGGTGGCACCAATTACGCCTGCTTCTACGTTCTGAACGCCGGGACAACCGCCATCAACAGATACGATCAACACATCGTTTTCACGGCCAATGGATTTCAGAGCCTCATAAGCACCTGCAGCCGCAGGTTCATTAATTGTGTGAACAACGTTGATTGTCGGGTCCTTTGCAAGGAGGTTCTCCATAGCGCGGCGGCCACCTTCTTCGTTGCCATCGGTCACGTCACTGCCAACCAGTCGTGGGTCAGTTTCATCGCCAATAACATTCGGGTCAGCCAAGTCTACGCCAAAACCATCCAGGAACCCTTGGTTGCGTAAAACATCCACGGTCGGCTGGCTGACGTTCAGATCCAAGGTCGCGATTTTCGCGTCCGCTGCCGCGTCGCCCATTTTGGCCTTTGCCCACTGTCCGATCAACAAACCAGCCTTGTAGTTGTCAGTCGCGAAGGTCGCGTCAGCAGAGTCAATTGGGCTCAGAGGTGTATCAAGCGCAATAACAAGCAAACCTGCATCTCTGGCTTGTTGTACTGCAGGGACAATTGAGCTGGTGTCTGAAGCAGTCAAAAGGATACCCTTGGCCCCATCAAGAATACAGGTTTCGATGGCCTGCACCTGAGTTTCATGGTCACCGTCAATTTTTCCTGCGAACGCCTTCAGAGTCATTCCAAGCTCTTCAGCTTTGGCAGTGGCACCTTCCTTCATTTTCACAAAGAATGGGTTCGTGTCAGTTTTCGTAATCAGGCAAACAGTTTCACCCGCAGCCTGAACGGATGACGTTCCAATCGCAAGAGCAGCAGCTGACGCGGCAAAATAAAGTAGCTTTTTCATGGTTTCCTCCCGGGTAATGTCCTTGAATGCACCGAAGTCTCCGGCAATGACCCACTTTTATACGTTACGCGGGTCTGAGCATAGGAAAGGTGATTCTGACGCGCCTGTCAATAAATAAATAAACTTGATTTATTAATTAGAGGTGTCATCTTTCCAAAGGGATAGGAGCTGATTATGGTCGGTTTCATGGAGAAAGAGACGCTTGTAAAATTAACTGGTGGGGTGAACCAAAGCGGTGTTCGCGACCACAACGAGCGTCTGATTCTCACAGTTTTACAAAGGCATGGACCCACCCCGGGCGCTGACGTTGCGCGTCTGACCGGCCTGTCCCCTCAGACCGTTTCCATAATTCTACGAAAGTTGGAGAAAGACGAGATTCTCAGGCGCGGCACGCCAATCCGAGGAAAAGTAGGCAAACCATCGATACCCATGGAGCTTAATCCAGATGGTGTTTTGTCTGTTGGAATGAAGATCGGACGGCGGAGTGCTGATCTTCTTTTAATCGATTTTGCTGGCAATCCGCGTCGGCAGTTCTCGATTTCCTACGACTACCCCTTTCCCGAAACAGTGTTCGGATTTCTTAAAAGCGGGCTAACTGATTTGCTGGCGGATGAACCTGACAGGCTCCGCCGCCGCGTTTGTGGTATCGGGATAGGGACACCATTTGAACTTTGGCGGTGGCATGACTTAACAGGCATCGCGGCTGAAAAGTTCCGGTCTTGGAAAGACGTCAATTTCTTTTCAGAAGTCGCCAAGTTCAGCGATCTTCCGGTGTTCGTGGTCAATGACGCAACGGCCGCTTGTCACGCGGAACATCTTTACGGACGTGGAGGCGAATACCGTGACTACTTTTATTTCTTTATTGGATCGATGATCGGTGGAGGTGTTGCGCTGAACGGTACAGTATTCGAGGGAAATCAGGGAAACGCTGGCGCATTAGGAGCTATGCGCACGACGAGCCCGTTGGGTGAAAGCCAACAACTCATTGATGTCGCATCGCTGCACCTACTTGAAGATCGCCTGATCCAAGCGAATGTCGACCCCGCAATCCTTTGGGTCAAACCTCAAGACTGGAGCAGCATAGCACGATACGTGGACCCCTGGATCGGTAGCACTGCACAGGAGCTTGCAAAGGCTGCGCTTTCGATCTGCGCAGTCATAGATTTCGAGGCCATTTTTATAGATGGCGCCTTCCCAACGGATGTTCGCGAGGAACTGGTTGCAAGGGTTAAGCGTTATTTGGTCAACCAAGACAAACGAGGGCTGATACCTCCGCGTGTGGAGGCCGGTTCAGTCGGCGAAAACGCTCGGGGCATTGGCGCTGCAAGCAGTCCAATTTTCCGCCAATTCTTGCTGAACACAAATGCTGGCTTATCAGTGTCCTGAACCACAATACGGTCATCACTGCTGTTTGCAAATTCGCACTCATCCGCCTGAACGTGAAAAAGAATTAACCCTTCACGTCAGCGAAATACGCCTTTACGTATTAACCGTACAAAAGAATAACTACCCTTTGGGCAACGGTGGGAGTCATCCCGCCGCAGGGTTCTTTGAATTTCGGTTTTTTAGGGAGCGACCATGCTAAAAACTGTCGACGGGTTTGACCGTATCGGAGAAGAGAATGCGTTTGCAGTACTTGCCCGAGCAGGCGCGCTTGCAGCTTCCGGAAAGGACGTTATTAACCTCGGCATCGGTCAGCCAGATTTCCCCACTCCGCCAAATATTGTCGACGCTGCCATCAAAGCGCTTCGCGATGGGCACCACGGGTATACCGACGCAACTGGTATTCTCCCGTTACGTGAGGCTGTTGCTGCTGATCTGCATCGCCGTTTTTCCGTCGGCGTAAACCCCGGAAATGTTTTGATCGTACCTGGTGGAAAAGTAACCATGTTCTCTGCCATTTTGATGTTCGGAGAGCCAGGCGTTGACATTTTGTACCCAGACCCCGGTTTTCCGATTTACCGATCGATGATTGAGTTTACTGGCGCGCGTCCTATCCCGGTGCCCATACGCGAGGAAAACGGTTTCGCATTCTCAGCAGAGGAGACGCTTTCCCTTATCACGCCCCAAACGCGGTTAATTGTCCTCAATTCGCCAGCAAACCCCTGCGGTGGTGTCACGCCCAAGGCAGAGGTGGACAACCTGGTCGCTGGGTTGATGGATCGACCGGATATCGCGATCTTGAGTGACGAAATATATGACCAAATGCTTTATGACGGCGAAGAACACGTAACCCTGCTTAGCTATCCGGAAATCCGGGACAGGGTAATTTTGCTAAACGGGTGGTCCAAGACCTATGCGATGACCGGATGGCGTTTGGGTTATTCGGTTTGGCCGGACGAGCTTTACCAAAAAGCCAGAAAACTTGCAGTGAACGCATGGTCTTGCGTCAACACTCCAGCTCAGTTTGCGGCCCTCGAAGCGTTGACGGGCCCTCAAGACGCTGTGGGCGAGATGTTGTCTGAGTTTGATGCGCGGAGAAAGCTGGTTGTCAGACTTTTGAACTATATTCCAGGTGTCAGTTGCATCACGCCGAAGGGCGCGTTTTACGCGTTTCCCAATATCTCTTCGACCGGTTTCAAAGCCAAGGAATTGGCTTCGGCACTTTTGGAGGGGCCCGGGGTTGCAACTATCGGCGGACCAGATTTTGGTATTCTTGGCGAAGGTTACATCCGCTTGAGTTACGCAAACAGCCAAGAGAATATTCGCGAGGCTCTGAACAGGATGAAAACTTTCATATCGAGCGCATAGACGCTGGTTTCCTTGCCTTTAAATGTTTGTACTTTGAGAATTCCAAGGGTTGCGTTCGATTCAAACCGTTTACCAAACGCCCAAATTCCAAGGCTATTTATTTACCCCATTACGTTGTGCAACAAAGTCAACCAGATGCGGCACGTAATCCTCAACTCCATCTCCGCCAGCAGAGCACGCCATCGCAAAACTGTTCTTGATTGCATTGCCGATTGGGTTTGCGATTGCAGCCTCATCCGCCATCGCCTCAAGATATCGCAAATCTTTTAGCGCGTTTTTCATCGTGAACTTGTGCGAGTCTCTGTTGCCCTCTACAGCGTAACCCATGAAAGTCTGATAAAATCCGCAATCCATACGGCTGCCGCGAATAACCGAGTCGAATTGCTCTGTCGAAATCCCAACTTTCTCTGAAAGAGCCAGCGCTTCTGAATACAATGCCGCATAGCCCAACGACAGGAAGTTGTTGAGCAGTTTCATTTTGTGACCTGAACCGATCTGACCCAAATGCACGACTGACTTGGCCCAAGTCTGAAAAACAGGCAGCAATCGTTCAAATACATCTTCGTCAGCCCCAACCATGGTTGCAAGTTCCCCGGCTTCGGCTTGCACCGGAGTGCCACCCAATGGCGCGTCTGCCATATGGCAACCCCTGGTCTTTAATTGCTCAGCTAAAGCGACCGTTGAATTTGGGTTTGATGTCGAACAATCGACCACCACCGCTTCTTCACTAAGAGTTGGGAGCAGCTCTTCCACGATCGCTTCAACCTGCGGTGAGCCGGGCGCGCAAATGTGAATTACCGTGGATTGTATTGCGAGGTCGGAGAGCGATTTTGCCTCTTGTGCGCCTTGCGCTAACAAGTCTTCCATGGGTGCGCGGTTTTTGTGCGCGATCAACGTCAACGGGTAGCCGTTTTTTAACAAGTTTTTTGCGATGCCGTGCCCCATTAAACCGACACCGACAAAACCTATCCGCTCTTTGCTCATACTATTCTCCCCCCGAGACTTGTGTTTTTTACTTTAAGCTCACGCCCCACTTTCACAATAACCGAAGAAACAGCTATACGGATTTTCGCGACGCATTTTTTCACTGAATGGATGAAATCCACACCAAAAACACTTTGACTTCCTCGTTCGCCCAAGGAAGCTCCAAAAATCTGCTTCAGGGTTGAGACGTTAATCCGCAAATCCGGAATAGCGACCGATATTACCACGTGACGCTCTAAGCCAAATGAGGCGCTTTGACCTTATAGCTTCGGTTTTTCGCGGAATCATGCGATCCTGACCGCACTATTCAAATAATTTTTCAGGGAGTGAAAGATATGCAGTTTCTGCGTTCCACTGCAGTACTTTCCTCATTTGCTATTGGCGCCTCAGGCGCCAGTGCACAGGAGAAACCACTGAATTTTCTCATGATATGGGGCGACGACATCGGATATTGGAATGTCAGCGCCTACAACCAAGGCATGATGGGTTACGAAACACCCAACATTGACCGCATTGCCAAAGATGGAATGCTGTTCACGCATTCCTATGGCGAACAGTCATGTACTGCAGGCCGTGCGTCTTTCATCACCGGGCAGTCTGGTTTTCGGACTGGTTTATTGAAGGTTGGCCTTCCCGGGGCAGCCGAAGGCATGGATGCGCGAGATCCGACTATCGCCGAGTACCTGAAATCCAAGGGCTATATGACAGGTCAGTTCGGTAAGAACCACCTTGGTGATCGGGACGAACATCTACCAACAGCACATGGTTTCGACGAGTTTTTTGGGAACCTCTATCACCTCAATGCAGAGGAAGAACCAGAGAACCCGGATTACCCCAAAAACCCGGAATTCCGGGAACGCTTTGGTCCGCGTGGGGTTTTGAAAGCCACGGCAGACGGGCAAATCGAAGACACAGGACCTCTGACGCGTAGGCGAATGGAGACCATCGACGAAGAAGTCACCGCTGGCGCGCTAGACTTCATGGACCGGGCTGTTGAACAAGACACCCCATTCTTTCTTTGGTGGAACTCAACTCGAATGCATGTCTGGACCCATCTCAAAGAAGAAAGTGAGGGAGTTACCGGTCTTGGAATTTACCCTGACGGGATGGTTGAACACGACGGTATGGTCGGGCAATTGCTCGACAAGCTGGATGAGTTGGGCATCGCTGACAACACGGTCGTGATGTATACAACCGACAACGGCGCAGAGGTGTTTACTTGGCCCGATGGGGGCACGACGCCGTTCCGCGGTGAAAAAAACGATAACTGGGAAGGCGGTTTCCGGGTGCCATTGATTATCAAATGGCCGGGCGTGATCGAACCTGGACGCAGATCCAGTGACATCATCAGCCATCTCGACTGGTTCCCAACAATAATGGCAGCATTGGGCGATGCCGATATGAAGGATCGAATGCTGACTGAAGCGCCGTTTGGCGATGGGAACGAGCCGGTCCACCTCGATGGCTACAACTTTTTGCCTTATCTCAGCGGCGAAGTCGAAGATGGTCCGCGGAAGGAATTTTTCTACTTCTCGGACGGAGGCGATTTAATGAATCTGAGATACAACCGCTTCAAAGTTGTTTTTGCCGAACAGCGCGCGCATGGATTTGATGTTTGGCAGGACCCACTTGTTCAGCTGCGGTTTCCAAAATTGATTGATCTATATGCGGACCCGTTTGAGAGGGCAGAGCACGAGTCAATCGGTTACGGTCGTTGGCGTGCAGAGCGAATGTTTGCGTTGGCTCCGGCACAAGCATTTGTGGCGCAATTCCTTCAGACCTTTGAGGACTACCCACCACGTCAAGAACCAGCCAGCTTCTCAATCGATCAAGTTTTGCAAAGCCTTCAGCGAAACCAAGGCGGTTAAATTGACCATGCAAAAACATAGTGGGCGGCGGCATTTTGCTGTCGCCCGTCAATTATGACAATCCTATGCGGCTAGGGGGCACTCCATGTATAGAGATCACCAAGTGTCAGCGTATGCGCGAAACAAGATGGTCGAAATTAAACCAAGGTCAGACCAACCCCGGAAATCAACCACGAGATCAAGATAAAATTGGATTGCGTGCCAATCCTGATTTTGCAGGGTAAATTAAGCGTTTTCTTCCGAAATAATTTCGTCAGCAACACGAAGTACATCGTTCAAAAAGTCGTCGATGTCCTCGCGTTTTGTGCGGTGGTTGTTGAAAGCGCAACGAAGGCCATGCTTGCCGTTTACCGTTGTGTCAGAGGGTACTGCAAGTCCGCGCTCTTGAAGGCGTAGCATGATTTCCGTGTTCAGGGTCTTTGCCGCTCCTTCGTCGGCTGCAACGTGTCTGAAACACACAATGTTTAAATTCACCGGAGCGACCAATTCCAGCTGAACATGCTGCTCAACGCGGTTGGCCATATACCGCGCATGGGAAATATCCTGCGATATGATTCTTCCGAACTTCGCGGCGCCTTGTTCCTTGAATGCCATCCAGATTTTCAGCGCACGGAAGCCGCGACTAAGTTCTAAGCCATAATCTGCAAGGAATTTTCCGGCAATCATACCCCGCTCTTGAAGTTGCAGGTAAGGACCGTGCATTTCAAATGTGGCAAAATGGGCTTTGGGCTCTTTGATCAGTACGGCCCCTGCCTCGAACGGAGTATGAAGCCACTTATGAGGGTCGATGGCAACAGAGCTCGCCCGCTCGATCCCGGCTACCAGATCGGCATACTCTGGGGCCAGTCTCAGAACGCCCCCAATGCAACCATCCACGTGAAACCAAAGGCCTTCGTGATCGCACAGATCCGCGATTGAAGTCAGATCATCTATTGCTCCGGTATTTGTAGTACCAGCCGTCCCGATCACACAAGCTGGCTGCAATCCCTTCGCCCTGTCTTCGACAATCGCGGCTTGCAGCGCGTCGATCTGCAGCCTCTGATGCGCATCTGTCGGAACTTCCACCAGCGCTTTTGACCCAAGGCCCAAAATCTCCAAGGCTTTCTGATGGCAACTGTGTACTTGATCCGAAGCATAAAAACGCAAAGGTCTACTCAATTCGGCGACGCCTTCTTTGCGGACATCGTAACCGGCAGAGAGATTCCGGATTACCGTATGCGCGACGAGGTTCGCCACCGACCCACCGCTGGTTAAAGTGCCGCTGGCGCTTTTGGGAAAACCCGCAATCTCTTTTAGCCAATCTAAGACTTGCTGCTCAACCTGGGCGGCGCCGGTATTTCCGCCTCCAAGATTGGTGCCCTCAACAGCCGCAAGAAAATCACCTAAAGCCCCTGTGAAGTTGCTGGACCCCATGTACCAACCCCAAAAACGAGGGTGAATATTGCCCATTGGGTAAGAGCGCACAGTCTCCTTATATTCCTTGTAAACAGTTTCCAAAGGGCTGGGGTTGAGCGGCAACTCATCTTGGAAAGTGGCCCTGACTTCTTCCGGCATGGCCTGCCATACAGGGCGTTCTCGGACACGCGCTAAGTGGTCGATGGCCTCGTCCACCATTTTGTGGGCAAGAGCACGGCTAAACTCCCATTCATCCGGATCGAGACTTTCTTCTTTGTTATCCCGCATATGCCGCCGCTCCCTAACTGAATTTGAACGTGCTGGAAGAACGTGCTCAGTGCAAGAAAATCGTTGTCTGACAAACATCCTGCCGAGGGCCAATTTTGGCCCTAATACTTGAAAGCAGCTTTTAGTCGGACACCCCAGCGTACATTAAAAGCCGCTAAGGTGCCGGCGGAATCAACTCCTGACGTTGAAGAACCGTAAGAATGTCCAGAATTGTTGAAGGGCTCACATCCACGGATCCTTCAAGAACAACACCAAGGCCACCATCACCGATCTCTCGCGGGCCACCTTTGTCGTAAGTCGGATCCAACGACGCAAGTTTTGGTGGAAGCTCCGGGCAAAGCGGGCTTTCATTCAAAACAAGATCAACGGCTGCCAACATCAGTTCCTTAACCGACTCAAGCGTATCCTCCTCCAGAACCTGCTCGCGATTTAACTCGGGGGCCGCGAGAGTAAGATCAAGAAGCTTGAAATAGGCGCAGTTATCCCGCAATTCGACGGTTGCGGCAGTGGACATGTTTGCTGACAATGCGTTTTTCTCTTCGCCTCGCTGAAAGTCTCGGTCACCGGTGCGGCTGCATTCGAAGATTGTTATGGTGACGTCCCCATCTAAATCAATTGCATCGCCTTCAGCCAAAAAGCTCAGACCATCCAGCCTTACCTGCAGGCCGCAATTGTCGATTATTGCGTTATCGGCCAAGCGCTCCGGTACAATCTTTTGGATTTCACGAAGATCGAGAAGAGCATCCACCCCTACCCTTGTCGGGCCTACCGCACTTAAGCCCAGATCAAGTTTATATGGCAGTTCCGTTTCCCGCACTGGAACTGAAGCATCAAAGACAAAATTCACCTGCTGCGCGCTCGATGCGCCTGCACCAAATACGAGAGTCACCAAGACCGGAACGACAAACCAAAGTCTCATTCAGCAAACTCCAATACACCAAGCTCTTTGAGCTCTCCAAGCAACTTAACTATCGTATCGGCACTGACATCGGCAGATCCAACAATAGCTGCGCCCATCCCGCCAGGAGCAATTTCGCGAGTACCGCCCGACTCGTAATTCGGATCGAGAACCGAAAATTCTTCGGGTAACGGCGGACAGACAGGGTTTTCGGCCAAAAACTCGCCACCCTTTTCCAGGACCGCGTTATTTATACGTTCAGTCAAACCGAAAAGATTGGAAATACCGCCGATCAAGCCGCGCGGATCAAGGTCAATATCTTCGATGCTGAATGTCAGGCATTGGCCTTTAACCTCTGCCTTGCCGATCGCGACTGCATCCACGGTTGCACCGAAATAGCGCCATCCCGGTTCCTCGCGACGGTTGCACGTTGAAAATTGGGCGCGGGCAGAACCTTTGACCTGCACAGTGTCACCCTTGGCGGTGACATCTTGAATTTCGAGGTAAATTTGGCGTTTACAGGTCTCTTCCAATGGGCCCGTCAGTATTTCGGGTGCCTTGTCCTGCAATCCACGCAAATCCATGAAGGCCTTCAAACGCAATCTGGTAGGACTGGATTCTTCAAGACCACCATAGACAGTGAAGGGCACTGTAATGTCACGCAGAGGTACCTCTTTGCTCAGCTTTATCTGGAAATCGCCAGCGTAGGTGGCAGGATCGATCCCAGCCAAAGCATTCGCAGAGTTCCTTGTAGTAGCGTTGGTTTGCGAACTGGTTTCAGCCAAGTTGCTCTGATCTTGGGCCTTGCTACTGCACCCCGGTAACAAGGCGAACAGAGCAACAATAAGCAACCCTCTGTTCAGTCGAGACGATGCCATCTGCGTTCCCCCTATCCCGATCATGCAGCCCCCAATTGCCTCAGGTCGTGCCGGACGCACGGCATGAATCTCTGTCGAAATTAACCGCTTGACTAACGAAGGCCAACACTGGACTTCGATTCAACTCCAATTTTCATCGGTTTAGCGTCGCATTTTATTCAAATTTCCAGTAGCGGACACAGCGCACTGAGCCGCCAAACTGTTCCCAAACGCCTCCTACTTGGTTTTTAAGTTGGCAATGCCGCCTAAGCAGAGAATCTGAAAGTCTGGTTGGGTAGCTCTCTTCTCGCAGCGGTCGGGTGGGCAAGTCTACTTGGTTTAGCGGAACTGAATTGACTTAAGTATCGATTTTCATGGGGTCGATCTTCTAAACGGCATTGGGCTGGACTGATCTTGTCATCGCACCTGAAAGAACGGAAATGCCAAGTACTGGCCGATAGGCTGTATCGTTCTCTCGCTCAACTTGATAACAGAGAAACGACCCGATCAGTTTCGGGCCTTCGTCGTGACTGCCGCGGCAACTGGATTACAAGAGAAAGACCTGTTGGGCAGGATTGCGTATTTACCGCTGTCAGTGACCCTGATGCAATGTCATCTTCGATCAAACACAAGTGCCCCATCAAAATGCCGGCGCCCGCCTTTGCCTCTTCGACCGCGAGGCTATAGAGCGAAAACTGAGGGCCGCTATTTTCGTCGCGCATATGAAAACCATTGCTTTGCAACCACTTGGGCCAATCACCTTTCCAAGTCTGATCGTGTAGCAGTGGAACATCTTGAAAACCATTTGGGCGTTGCGCGCGCAACAAAACTGTAGGCGCGCAAACTGGGGTAATCTCATCTTCACAGACGACAATTTGATTTGGTGACCCGTCAGGCAAAGCAAAGAATATCGACAGGTCGAAAAGTTCGCGCGAGAGGCCTGGTGGTGTTTCCAATGCGGTGACAGAAAAATTGATGTTCGGAAGTTGCGCTCTTATCCGGCGAAGCCGTTTGGGTAGCCAAAGTTGAGCAACTGCGGGCAGAGCTGCGATGTGAAATTCCGCCTTGGGCTGGAGGTTCCGCAAAGCTCGTGCGGCATCGGCCAAGCGATCAAACGCCTCGTTAAAGTCAGCAATAAGCAACTGCCCTTCTCGTGTGAGTTCAACTCCTTGGGCATTACGGCGGAATAGCGGCGTTCCAGCCCAACCCTCCAAGGCTTTGACATGTTGAGAGATCGCCCCTGGTGTGACGTTCAACTCTTCGGCCGCTGCAACAAAGCTGACATGACGCGCCGCTGCCTCAAAGGCGCGCATTGCGTTCAGAGGAGGCCCCTTGGGGCGTTTCGGAGCAACGCTCATCTTACTAGCCATAGTTTTTCTACGCCAAGAAATAGCAAATCTGCTTTGCGATGTCACGCGACAGCCGTCAATGTTGGAAAAACAGGAGAACGTCAGATGACACTTGCACAAAGAGATTGGGTGCCTGCCGCAAGCGAAACCTTGATTCAGGACATCGCTACAAAGTCCGCGTCGACAACGTCGGGCGATCTTTTGGCCCGGCTTGAGCATCTGGCAGAAGAAAACCTCCGCATTCACGAACAAGAGTGCTTTAACCTCAACCCGGCAACGAATGTGATGAACCCCAAGGCCGAGGCGCTTTTGTCATCGGGAATTGGGTCACGGCCTTCGTTGGGCTACCCCGGTGACAAATATGAAATGGGTTTGGAAGCGATTGAAGAAATCGAAGTCATCGCAGCAGAGCTTTGCGCCGAGGTTTTTGGTGCCCAGTTTGCCGAAGTTCGGGTGCCCTCAGGTGCAATTGCCAACTTGTATGGCTTTATGGCGACTTGCCAACCCGGCGACACTATTATTGCTCCGCCCGCATCAATCGGCGGGCATGTGACCCATCATTCGTCCGGCTGTGCTGGGTTATTTGGTTTGCGCACCGTCGAGGCTCCGGTCAACGCTGATGGCTACACCGTTGATCTGGACCATTTGCGTGACCTGGCCAGAGCCGAGCGACCCAAATTGATCACGATTGGCGGTAGTTTGAACCTTTTTGAACATCCCGTAGCCGAAGTACGCGCAATTGCGGATGACACCGGCGCCAAGGTCATGTTCGACGCCGCCCATCAGTGCGGCATCATTGCTGGGCGCGCGTGGTCCAACCCATTGAACGAAGGTGCCCACTTCATGACGATGAGCACCTACAAGAGCCTTGGTGGTCCGGCTGGAGGATTGATCGTATCCAATGACGCCGAAATAGCGAAAGCGCTGGATGCCATTGCCTTCCCGGGTATGACAGCCAATTTCGATGCCGCCAAAACAGCCGCGCTTGCGGTAACCATGCTGGATTGGAAAGACTTTGGGCAGGCCTACGCAAACGAGATGATCGCTATGTCTAAATCACTTGCCAAAGCACTTGATGCGCATGGCGTGCCAGTCTTCGCCGGGACAAATGGCTTTACCAACTCGCACCAATTTGCAGTTTTGGCATCACCTTTCGGCGGCGGTCAGACGGCATCCAAACAGTTGCGAAAAAGCGGATTCCTCGCATGCGGTATCGGATTGCCCACGAAACCCGTTGAGGGCGATATGAACGGTCTTCGGATCGGTACACCCGAATTGGTTCGCTGGGGTATGACTTCGGATGATGCAGAGCGTTTGGCTTATTTGATCAAGCGAGGCCTGAACGCAGAGCAAATTCTGCCTGAGGTCTCCGCCTGGCGTGGTGAGTTTAACAGGCTGCACTTCGTGAACTGATCAGAACGCAACCACATGAAGCATGCCTCCGTATGACTGCGCTTTCTGCAAGCCGATAAGTCAAATGTATTCGGTCGGTGGTTGCTGTGACTCAGAGCGAATAAGTTAACTAGGGTAATTGGACGAACGCTGCCAATGCGTAGCGACACTGGGTATTTCGTTCGGAAACCCAGTTGCGCGGACTGCCGACCCACTGACTAGGACCCAAAACACGAGGCCATTCGCTTAGTCCGGAAGCCCGGCATCTCGAAGCACGTTCATCACACGGTCGAGCGCTGCCGGATCCTTATACGGCTGGCTCTTGGCATAGTCGGACAAACGAAACGTAGGATCAATCGTGATGACTTCATCGGCAATTCGCCGTGCTGCGTCCCGTTCCGATGCTAGCCCATAATCACTGCAGAGAATGACGCGAGCGTCATTGTTCCTAGGATTTATCCTCAATGACTCTTTTGCCGCCGGAATCGAAAGCGCAACATCCCCGCAGTCCCGGTAAGCGGCAGCGAGAATGTCAATCAGCCATGCAGGATACACTTTCTCAAGATTAAGGGCTTCTTTCACACTCTGAACCGCTGAATGCGCGTCACCGCAGTAGTTCAACACAAGCCCATGCAAAGCGTGAGCCAAAGGGCAGCTGGCCCGAAGCCTTGCTCCGGTTTTACACAGCGCCAAAGCCTCTTCATACCTGCCTTCAAGCAGCAGCAGATGTCCAAATACGGCATGGCCAATACCATTATTGTCTTCGTATTCCATTGCTTTTTGCGCCCAACTGGCCGCCAATTTCATGGATCTGGCCCCGGGGTCGGTCCAGAAAAAGAAACCGTCCATCCAGTGTGTAACCGAAACGTAGCTCGGACCGACGACCGAGTCCGGCTGAACGCGGTATAGTTCTTCAAACAAACCACGAGCAATTGCATTGTCTTCCGGGTTCAATTCATAGAAGTGGCTTGCGCCTCGGTAATAGTACTCCACCGCTTCCGGACTGTTGAGTTTCCCGAACCAAATTCGGTTCCGTTCGTTTGTCGCCAGTTCAATGTTAAGCGCAGAGATAATCTGACGGGTGATTTCATCCTGAACCTGAAAAATGTCATCAAGAACGTGATCATAGCGTTGTGCGAAAATCGTTTGCCCTATTTCGACATCAGTGAGTTGAACCGTGACCCGAATACGGTTCCCTGCCTGCTGAACAGCACCCTCTAGGATGTAGCGTGCCCCAAACTCGGCGCCCACCGTTGGCGCAGACACGTCCTTTCCACGATAAGAATTCAGGGCCGGCGCGTGAACCAGAAAGAGCCCCGAAAGCTGCGTCAATGTAGCCGAAATACCGAATCTGAGGCCATCCGCCAGATAGTCTTTGTTTGGTTCGGACCCCATGAATTTGAAAGGGATAATCGCGATGCAAGGTCGCTCTGGCGGGTCAAATTCAAGGCCGGTTGAATTTCTCTGAGACGTTTCCCCATTCGTCTCTTCGACGGACACGCGGTAGGTACGTATGTAGCCTTCGATATTCTTAAGAGTTTTCTCCCCGTCAAACTCCACTGTATTCGTAATTTTTCCGGCAACCTGGTCGTATATCGTCCCGGAGATCAAAATACCCCCGGCATCAGCTAATGCTTCGAGCCGCGACGCGATGTTTACGGCATCGCCTAAAAGGTTTTCACCTTCCACCATCACGTCACCCAGATTTATGCCAATACGAAAACGCATGACGCGTTCTTCCGGAAAGCCGGAGTTGCTCTTCTGTATGCCGCTTTGGATTTCAACAGCGCAGCGTACTGCCTCTACCGGACTTGGGAACTCAACTATCACGCTGTCGCCAGCCGATCCAAACACGCGCCCATTGTGGCTAGAAACTAAAAAATCGATAATCTCGCGGTGATCCCTAAGCGTTCGAAGGGTCGCTTCCTCGTCCGCATCCATTAGACGGCTGAAACCAACTGCGTCAGCTGCAAGTATTGTCGTGAGCCTTCGTTGAACTTGGTCGTCTGTCATCTTCCGGATTCCCCCGGACAAGATCCTGTATCGCCATTTTATGTTTCGACGGCCTGTGAGTCCATTGATGTGGGGCCGAACCGGTTTCTGCCTTCGTATGAAGCGCCCAACGAGGAAACGTCGGTGAAACCGCGTTCTGCAGACGTGATTGAGTTAACAATGCGCCGTTTGCCGCTGCGAATGTACACTGTAGTTGTTCAATAAAGCGAATTTGTCATGAAAACTGCGATAAAATTATGCAGCTTGGGTGATGGATGATAATTTTAGCCAGTTGTTATTTTTTACGAGTTGAAGATGGTAAGTCTAGGCAAATGGAAACAGTTCCCATCAGAATGGCTTCTCGCGAAGCCTTTCTCGATTGGGCTTTTATCTCCGATATCTTTCAAAGCTGTTGTTGAAATAGTGGGACCAATATGCGTCCTGGCAGTTTTGCTTGCCTATGGCCTTCAAAGAGCGTCTGCCGCTAACTACGCATCTGTTCTTATGTGAAACTGACCAGTTTCATTATTTACACGAAATCAAATAGGCCACCGAGTCGGAGATGACGCCGTCTAGCTTCAACATAGAATGTTGTTGTAAAGTAAACTCGACGCAGAAACGCAACTGCGCCGAGCCTGTTTAACACTATTAATTGATCCAGCCGTTCACGACATCCATATTTTCGGCCACCCAGTTTTCGGCGACATCCCTTGGATCTTCTTCATCACGACCGATTTGCAGGATCCACTGGTTTACGACAGCGGGATCAAGCTGCATTTGACTGAGGAACTTTGCGACCGGTGGGTTCCGGTCTTCAAGCGACTTGGAATACGCAACATAGATCATCGCGTCTGAACTCGCGCAGTCAAACTTTGACGTCTCCAGCCAGTCTTCGGCATCGAGATTGTGGTCTTCGCAGCCCTCGTAGCGCTCGGGTTCTCCGATAGGTGAAATTTCGTAAGCCGCGTGCACCCATTCTGGGGTCCAGTAGTAAAACAGGATCGGCTGTTCGCGTTGGATTGCGGTCTTTAACTGAGCCTTGAAAGTCGCATCAGGCAAGATTTCCGGCTCCCACAGCTCGTCAAGGCCATAGTCCTTAAACTTCACCTGCCACATGCGGGTGGATTTCCAACCGGCATCTCCGGCCCAGTACTCGCCCTTCCCGTTACCATCCTTATCGAACATCGCGGCAATCTCGGGCTTTTTGAGGTCATCGACCGTAGCAACCTGGTCAGCAAGGTACGACGGCACATACATCATCTGCGTTCCAAGGTAGGGTTGGTTTACACCAACTGTTTTCGCGCCGTCGACGTACTGGTCCCAGATACCCTGACGGTTTGGCATCCATAGATCAGTATAAACGTCAACCGAGCCGTCGCCCTTGTCCATACCAGCAGCGATGACCGAGCCGTCACTCAGACCTTCGACAATCTCGGCCTCGCTGCCAAGAGGCCCCTCGATTACGGCTTGGATGACATGGCCGATTGCGGTTGCACCAGTCCAGGTTAAATCGCCAATCTTGACTGTCTCTTGCGCCGAGGCTCCTCCGGCTGTGCAGAGCGCCACGGCGGCGACAAGGTTTGTCATTGGTTTCATGCTTCTCCCTTTCGATATGTCGCGCATTGGGCGCGGTTTACTGGCGAGTTGTATTCGCCTTTTGCACCACCCGGTCGATCATCATCGCGAGTAGGGCAATTCCAACGCCAGCCAGAATGCCCCGGCCGGTTTCAGTGTTCTCAAGCGCCTCGGTAACGATGTAGCCCATGCCGCCCGCACCAATCAGAGCAGCGACCACCACCATTGACAGAGACATCATCACCACTTGGTTGATGCCGGTCATGATAGAGGGCAATGCCAGCGGCAACTCGACTTTCGTTAAAAGCTGTCTGGAGTTAGCCCCAAAGGCCAGCGCGGCCTCCTTCGTGCTTTCGCCAACTTGCCGGATGCCAAGCGCAGTCAGGCGCACCATGGGTGGCATCGCGAATATGACAGTTGCTAGAATTCCAGGAGGCTTGCCAATGGAAAAGAATGCGATGGCCGGAAGCAAATAGACGAAGGATGGAATTGTTTGCATCACATCAAGTATGGGCGTCATGATCGCGTGGCCTCTTTGAGATTTGCCGACCCAAATACCAAGCGGCAGACCCACGACGACGCAGATGATCGATGCCGCAAGAACCAGTGACAGTGTATCCATCGCCGTCTGCCAGAACCCAAATAAAGCCAGATAGACAAGTGATGCAGCCACGAAAATTGTTACCCGCAGACCGGCCATCTTGTAAGCCATCCAAAGGAGCACACCCATGGTGATCGGCCAGGGCGTACCGACAGTGACCGAAGAAATCGCGCTGAGCATACCGCGCAGAAACTTGGTGATACCGTCAAAAAGGAAACCGTAAAAAACGGTCAAATATGCAATACCGTCGTCGATTATCTGACTGACATAGGTGTTCAGGTTGATCGGTGGTGCGTCTTCGCGTGCTGGTTCGCGCAGAACGATACGATCTCCGTTTTCGTCGCGTGGAAAGGTGATCTTGTCTGGTCGTTCTATCCAAAGAAGCGTCGGGAATTCGCCAATCACAGCGCAATCGAATTTGTTCTTGAAGCTAACCTCTTCTCCCCCAGCGATGGCGCGGGTTTGCTTGATACAGGTCCGTTCATCCGGCGCGAACTGGGTTGAACGATAGAGCATTAGCGGCACGACCAGCAGCACGATCAGGCCAGCAAGGACAAGGCGGCTTTTTTCAACGCCATTGTTGACAGTGTGATCGACCCGCCAGCGCTCATACTGCCGTGCATAGAAACGGTCAGCTATCCAACCAAATAGCAACCGGCCTAGGAAAAAGACCAGAATTGCGCCGATCAGGCTGGATTGGCTCCAGCCTTCGTAACGTTCAACCAGAAAGTCCTTGTCTGCGTTGTCTGCGGCGGCTTTGGAATATTTAAAGACAAGCGCCAGGTTAACCGCGACGATCAGGTCGATTACGAAACCGATGACGAAAAGCAACCAATTGCCACGCAAAGCGGCCTAGACAAAGCTTCCAAGCGTTGCGGCTTTGTTGACGTGCCAGCGGCCCAGCACGTTTTTTTGGATTTTCAAAAAGGTGTCGGCATAGTACGCGCCGTTTGGGCCGGCAAATTCCAGGAAGGGTTTGCGAAGCTCCTGTTCGGTTGCCATAATCTCAGACCTCTCCCTTAATTCCGTGCAAAAGCGAGTCCTTCGTGACAACGCCTACTGGCTTGCTATCGTCCATGATGATGATTGGGTTTTCCTGATCGACGGCCAGCGACACCAAAATATCAAGGTTGTCTTCGGGCCCGGCTGTTGGACAATCCGATACGGGTGGCAGTTCCCGCCCATTCGTCTCGTATGCTGCGACCGGTTGCATCACTGTATGGGCGAAAACCAACTTCAATTTTGAGATTCCAGCCACGAAGTCAGCGACATAGTCATCCGCTGGTTTGGTCACGATCTCTTCAGGAGATCCGGTCTGTACAATCTCGCCATCTTTCATAATGGCAATACGGCTGCCCATGCGGATCGCTTCGTCCAGATCGTGAGTGATAAAAAGCGTGGTCTTTTTCATCGTCTTTGACAGTTCGAGGAATTCGTCCTGCAGACCGCGCCGGATCAGCGGGTCCAGCGCGCTGAACGGCTCATCCATTAAAAGGATATCCGGGTCCGCAGCCATGGCGCGGGCTAACCCTACTCGTTGCTGCATTCCGCCTGACAGCTCGCTTGGAAGGCGATCGCCGTAGCCTTCGAGATGCACAAGCTCGATGACCCGTTCAGCATGCTGTGCGCGGGTGAAGGCATCAACATTTCGCAGCTCAAGCGCAAAAGCCACGTTGTCGCGCACGGTGCGATGCGGCAGAAGCGCCATGTTCTGGAATACCATTCCGATCTTGTCGGCACGCAGGATTCGAAGCTGTTCTGCGTCAAGCTCACCGACGTTCACACCGTTTATCAGTATCTCGCCGCCGGTTGGTTCGATAAGCCGGTTTATGTGCCGGACGAGAGTCGATTTGCCCGAACCCGAAAGACCCATGATGCAGAAAATCTCTCCTTCTCCAACCGAGATTGAGACATCTTTAACCCCGACTACCGCCTGATAGCGCTCCAGCACCTCAGCTTTCGAAAGGTTTTCCCGGCGCACCGCTTCCATAGCCTCTGCTGCCCGGTCGCCAAAGATTTTCCAGACATTCCGCGTGACGACCACGCCTTCATTTTTCATGTTGTTCACGCGCGCGCCTTTTCTCGTTTGGGATCAAGAAACGGGATGTCGACGACCTGCGCCGGTAGCCGTTTCATGTGACCGTCAAGCTTCCCGACCTCCAACTCCGTTCCGATGTCGGCAGTTTCAACAGCCACCCGTGCCATCGCGATGGCATGCCCTAACTGGGGAGAGAAACAACCACTGGTTATTATGCCAACCTGCTCTCGCCCGATGAAAACTGCATCGCCATGCAAAGGTGGTTCATTACCCGTAAGGTGAAGTCCGACAAGCTTTCGCCGCACGGCGCCGGCATTCCGTTCCAGCGCAGCGCGACCTATAAATTCGGGCTTCTTGAAGTCCACCGCAAAGCCTAGCCCGGATTCCATCGCGTCGGCATCGGGCCCAAACTCGGCACCCGCGATCATCAGGCCGGCTTCTATGCGGAGCATTTCAAGGGCCTGCCCGCCCATCGGGACCAACCCGTGCGGCGAACCGGCTTCCATTAATCCGTCCCAAATCTCTACAGCGTCGTTTCGGTCGCAAAACAGCTCATAGCCAAGCTCTCCGGTGAACCCCGTCCGGCAAAGCATGAACATCGGCCCGTCACGGTCACGAAGCCGCGCTACCGTGAAACCGAACCATTTGAGATTCTCGAGCGAAGGGCGTGATGGTTGGGTAAAGACGATATCCTTTAGGATATCGCGGGATTTCGGCCCCTGAATGGCAAGATTCACCATGCGATCACCGGGTGAGAGAACGCGCGCATTCAAACCCAGGTGTTTTGCTTTCTCCCGCAGGTGCAAAGCAGAATTGTCCGACCCACAGCACCAGCGAAAGGCGGTGTCCTCAAGCCGGAAAAGTGTACCGTCATCCAATACTGATCCGCGCTCGTCGCACATCAGGGCATAGCATCCGCGATGAACCGACAGCTTTGATACATCTCGCGTCAGGCATGCTTGCAAAAGGTCAAGTGCGTCCGGCCCTACTATGTCGAACTTGCGCAAACCTGACATATCCTGAAGAGTCGCTGCGCGTTTGCAGGCCCAGTATTCTTCAACTGCGCCGGTGGCGTCGTATTGCGTTGGCATCCAAAGATCGCGAGAGACGTGAAAAGACGACGTCAGCTTCGACGTCCGTGGATGAAACGCGGAATGTGCTGTCATTTTCACTGCGTCCTCGGGGTTGGCACGCCAAGCAACAGAGTGCGTGATCGTGCTGTTTTTCTCATAAACTCGAACGTGCACGTCGGTTGGGTTCCACCCGTTGATGGGGTCGACATCGTCTGGACACGCCGTCGAAACGCAGACGAGATCAGTCAGGGCTTGCATCGCAACGTAGTCGCCGGGGCGTGACCATGCTTCGTCACTGGCGATCGCGTTATCTGCCCAGTCAATCCACGAGTTGAAGAAGAAGTTTATTGCCGGCCATGCTCGTCTGCGGCCTATACCGAAGGGCTCGAAGGCGTCGCTAATGTTGTCTGAACAATTCAGGTGTCCGGGAAAACCACGCTCTTCGTACCCGCGCGCAGTACACGCAAGCGCAAACGTGTCATGCCGCCCGACGGTGTCCTGCCTAACCGCCAGAAGTGGCTTGATATCCTGATCGAAGAATTTGTCGTGCAAACCCGGAAGCGGATAAGCGCTGCGGGCCATGGTTCGAGAGACTGTCGAGTCGATATATCGTTCTATACCGGCATCAAGCGTATCAGCTCTCATCGCCATAAAGTCGGAACATTGCTGGCCCTCAACATCGATCACCTGTATGAACTGCCCTTTATTGACAGAATACGCTCTTGCCGTACCTCGTGTGACCCGCCATTCATCGACGATTTTACCAAGTGGTTCCGGCAGAGATGCTCTTTCAATTTGGTTTTCGGGCAGTTTGACCTCGACACGAAATGCGCCACCACCACCGGTTTCAATAAAACCCGGCGTCACCGGAGCTATTATGAAGACTCTGGCAGACTGCCGCATCCTGAAGATGTAATTTTCACCTGCTTCCGTCGAAGATTCGAAGATTTGGATGCCGCGCGACGTGTCAAGGCTTCCGCCCCGTGAAGTGACGAGCTCACTCATCATTCGATTGTCATAGTTCGCGGTTTCCAATGGTTCCGACAATTCGCCCGGCACATCCAACGACGAAATGCCAAAGATCGGCTCGTCATCAGAAAGTGCGGTCAACCATGCCCGAGCGCCACCATCGATTTGAGTGATCGACACAACGGCGTCTTTTGGAACACGCAGTGTCCCGGCCTCACCAAAACCAACGTCCAGCCGCATAGTGCCTGGCTGCTTAAGCCCGGAATATCGGCGTCTTAGGACTTGCTGATCCGCTGGAACATTCAGCATGTTTCTTGCAGTGTTGGAGACATATCTCTTTGTACCTTCACTAGAGCTCCGCTTTGTAACCGGTTACATTTTTGGGTAAAACTTTAACGCGAGCATCTTGAATTCTTTAGAAATTGACATGTAACCGGTTTCAATGAACATAATTTGAAAGGATTCGTCAAATTAATTTGGAGCTGGGCATTAGCAAGATGAGAAAACCGCCGGGCAGGATCAGAGACGTAGCCAAAGAAACAGGTCTTTCGATTGCCACGATCTCTCGGGTGATGAACGGTTCGAAAAGCGTAAGTCCTAAAACCCGAAAGCGTGTACTTGAAGCATGCGAGCGGCTGGATTACCTCCCGAATCCCGCAGCTCGCGCACTTTCAACAAACAAGTCCAATACGATCGCAGCCATTATCCCAACAATTGAGCATTCCGTCTTTGCGAAGTTTATAGCCGGAATCGAACAAGCGCTTGGTACACGGGGCTATTCACTGGTCCTAGCCATATCAAACGGCGAAGACGAAGAAGAGTTGAAGGCAGCCCGCAAGCTTCTCGGCATGGGTGCCGAGGCATTTATCCTAAGCGGTGCAGCTCACAGCAAAGAGTTGCTGGATATGTTCCTAAGAAGGCAGGTGCCGATCGCGTTCACCTCGATTTGGGACCCGAACCTCAAAATTCCAACTATTGGCTACGACAACGGCAAACTTGCCGCCGAGGCGGTCCGCTATCTGGCATCTCTAGGTCACCAAAGGATTGCAATTTTTCATGGCCCGCTGAAAACCAGCGACCGAACGTTGGCGCGGCGTCAAGGAGCAGAAACAGTAAATACACCTTTAGTCGAGCTGGAGTTCCACGAGACCGAACTCAGCGTATCGGGTGGCCGCGTAGCGGTACGCGAGGTGTTACATGGCAAGGTAAGGCCTACAGCCGTATTGTGTTTCTCTGATGTTTTGGCGCTCGGAGTTTATTTTGGGTTGAGAGAAGCCGGGCTAGAGGTTCCTGACGATATGTCAGTCATGGGGTTCGACAATCTGGACTGGGCAAAGGAAACACACCCCCCGTTGACCACCATCAACCTTCCCGCAGCCGAAATGGGTAAGGCAGTTGCCACGCAGATCATGGACCACCTTGAGACAGGCGTTCCGCTGCATCGAGAAAATCTGGATGCAGAAATTGTCAGACGGTCTTCGGTGAAAGAAATAAAATGACCTATTTCGACAGCGCGAATTGAGCGCCTAAAGCCTCGAATGACTGCCGTTGAGGCGTAGAAGCGTTATTTGAAGTTGAGGGATCACATCCGGTGACGCGTCCTCACAGAAATGAGGGGCACTACTAAGAGGCCTTTTTCTTCCTTTCCCGCGCAATCGAGCCGCTCGATTTTTTCAGCTCTGAAAACTACATGGGGTATCAGCGCGATGCCCACTTGATCGACGTCTGCAATCAACGCTCACATCTCGAGATTTGGTCATACCCAGTTTGCCAAAATCTCGGGGAACCGTCGGACGATGGCGACGGCAGTTTCACCACCAAAATCTTTATGACACTACGGCAACTTTAGGTGATTTCCTTTCCCAGTTTGGATAATTCAAAGAAATCAATAGCCATCCACTTTGTGACCAAAAAAAACCTTGGTCACTTCCTCGATTATATCCCATTCCAACCGCGTTCCGTCACGTACGAACAAACTTTCTCCTGCTCGCAGGACACATACTTCGCCGCTAATTTTGTTCGTCAACTGGCATCGTCCAGATAATATCGTCATAAGCTCATCGCCCTGCTCTGTGCATTCGAACACGCCCCTGGAGCAGCGCCAGATACCGGCCCGTGTCGTATCTCCGGGCCCACCAGCGTCAAGCCGACCTGACGCATATGGATTGCCAGAAACGATACGGTAGGCACTTTTAGGGTTGTCAAACGGCCAAGGTTCAAGAGCGCCAACATTATCGCCAAGTATGTATTTAATCATTTGTCTTCCGCCGAGCCATCACGTGGTGCATGACAAGATTAAGCACCTCGACGTCGTTCTGGTTGTACGTCTGATAGCGGAACCGGACAGTTCCCCGATCTGGCTTTGAGCGAGATGGAGTGAGCAACTCGACCGTGATACGCGCGCGAAGCGTGTCGCCCGGAAATACGGGTGCGAGCCACCGCACCTCGTCCATGCCGTGGCCTCCTAGGTTGGTGCCGGTTAGCACACCAGTGTCACGAAACAGTCGGAAGGTGAGAGCTATTGTTTGAAAGCCACTTGCAACGACGCCACCGAAAATCGAATCCGTCGCCGCTACTTTGTTCACGTGGAATGGTTGAGGGTCATACGTGAGTGCGAAGTCGATTATAGAGCCTTCGGTAAGCGTAATCCCACCGGTATCAAAAACATCACCAACTGATAGATCGTCAAAGTATTTGCCGCTAATCATCTCGAAATAATAGGTAAATAGCAACTTGCTAGTCAATGCGGAACCTTATGAGTCGTCCGAGGGCCAGACGATGTAACAACCGCAGCGAACGTTTGGTCCGCGCCAAAATCAGACAGTAGACGAAAATAGGGTCGATTATTCGTGGTGGGTGCTGCAAACGAAACCGGGTGTAACGATAACGCGGCTGGTATTTAGCA
The DNA here is from genome assembly GCF_059613365.1 of Ruegeria sp. BHSA163. Taxonomy (NCBI): domain Bacteria; kingdom Pseudomonadati; phylum Pseudomonadota; class Alphaproteobacteria; order Rhodobacterales; family Roseobacteraceae; genus Ruegeria; species Ruegeria sp. BHSA163. Next base: position 14,204 of record NZ_JBXWSJ010000036.1, on the reverse strand, counting down.
AAGCCCAATACCCACTTTCGACCAGGCTGCCGTCTGGAAACATTCGAAAAACTATAACGCTGCTGCCGCTTTCCCCAAAGCGCTCTGATCTGTGACACGTTGCGGAGCCTTCTTTATGCTCGTTGCACTCTAGCCTCCATGATCGTTCGACCTCGTGGTCATCCCAAGTGTAGACACCTTGGTCACCAGCAACCGAGTATGTTTGGTTAGGACGGTCAGGGTGGATGCAACTCATTTCTAAAGCTTTTGCAGGAGCATACGGCGGCACCATCAGGGTTAATGCAAAAATCCAATTTCCCGTCTTTGTCATGTCGACAGAATGTGCCGATCATTCCAAGTACTGCAAGCCCATTAGGGCGTGATAAAGTTAATATTCTTTAGTCTTTCTATTCGATTGGCCGCTTTCAAGATAACAACAGGAGATTTGGAAGTCGCTTATTCCTAAAGTTTTTGCGTACTTGGGGGTTGTTGCTTGCGTCAATCAAGATACCAGCCTTTCGCCAAGCATGCCCCGCAAGTGCGCTTCAAAGAAAAGAAGCAATATGGCTGTTCGCAATGAAGATGACATTCCTTGGCCCGAAAATTCTCGGGCATTGGTTGTCTAATTCAAATCTAGTCAGCAACAACCGCAAAAACTTCTACAGGCTCCCTGATACCCTTCATTTCCACCTCTCCCCGGCTTTCCGCTTGGATAGCGCCCTCAACTGCGGCCCAAGTGCGTGGAGAGATCAGAATCTCATCGTTCGCAGCCATGTCGCATAGCCGGGCAGCAGTATTGATAGATGTTCCGGAAGCGGTGTAGTCATAGCGCCCGGCCGAACCTACGATGCCGACCGTGGCATAACCAAAGGAAATACCGACACCAAAGCCCAATCGATGGCCCAGTTTTCTCCATTTGGCGCAGAGCTCTCGCATTTTGGAACGCATTGCCAGCGCGAGCTGCACTGCGCAGCCCGCGGGATCATCACAAGGGATAGGGTCATTGAAAATAATCATGATGCCGTCGCCGGCCCGCTGATCGACGCCGCCGCCATACTGGTCGATCAACTCACTCATTTCCTGATGATAGGTTTGGAGGATTTCGATGGTTTCCTCGGGTTCTGCGGCCTCACAGAACGCCGTGAAGCCGCGCATATCGCAAAACAAGGTCGCGATCAGAGCACGATGAGAGGACAGCATGCTATCGTCGCCCGCGCTCACTACAGCGTCAGCGACAGCAGAAGGTAGAAAACGTTTAAGGCGTCCCAAGCGTTCAAGTTCACCGACTTGGGATTTAACGCGGTCGCCCAATTCAGCGTTCAGGTTCTCGAGTTCTTTGAACTGCCTCACATTGTCAATCGCGATCACTGCTTGGGCAGCGAAAAGCTTTAGAATCTCAATATCGTCGTTGCTGAATTCTTCGACATGAAGTCGATAAAGAGCGATTACACCAATTGCGCGGTCGCCCTTGATCAGCGGCACGTATAGCAATGTGCGCATACGCTCCAGTTTCCAAGTGTTCTTCAGTTGATTTGAAATCGCCGTGCCTTCCGCCAACGCTTCGATATCTGGATACTGGCGTACCTCCATGGAGCGAACTGCTTCTACCGAAAGCGAGGTTTCATCCTTCATCGAATGTGGATTCGCCCGAAGAAAGTCCACATACCCAGACTGCTCGACATTAGCGGCCGCTAAAATAAGGTGCCGGTCGTCAGCATCACGAAGCAGCAGTCCCGCATGCGGTGCACGACAGAGTTTGGCAGCGCGATTGATGATCGCATCGAAGACTGGTTGCTCATTGTCAGGGTTAAGGCTGATAACCTCCAATATCTCGCGGTTGGCCTTTTCCCGCATGAGCCGCTCTTGCACTTCGCGGAACTGGCGCACATTTTCAACGGCGATGACCGCCTGAGCGGCAAAGGTTACCACCAATTCAATTTCATCTTGTGTAAAGGCCTTCACCTCGCGTCGGAATAATGTGATGCACCCTATTGCTTCACCATCGAGCAGAAGTGGAACACCCAGGATGGTCCGCATGCCTTCGACTTCAACCATTGCGACCCGACCGGGATCACCTTGGCGGTAAAGGTCGGTATCCACCAAGTCTTCAACCTGTACGATTGAGGCTGTCCGCATTGAAACAGCGGGTACAAGTTTACTGTCCAAAAGACGCGTGGTCTTTCCCACGGTTAAATGACGCAATCCCTCTCCAAAATGTGCTTCCAGCGTCCAATGACTGCGCATGTCGTTCAGGATGACGAGATTGGCCAAGGGCGCTCCTGAAAGACGTGCTGCATTTTTCAGTATCGTTTCGAAAACAGGCCCGGAATCTGTTCGCGACGCGCTGATCGCTTGCAGTATTTCGCGCATTGCCGCTTCCCTTTCACGCAAGATCGCGACTTCGGCATTCACGCTTTCCAAATCTGTAGTCACCCTAACCTCTGCTCAAAACCCGACCGGTTCGTTTCCAATGGGTACCACACTAACCACCACAGCTCATGCTACCAAGCTAACAGTCATCAGATTTCTATTAACATCAATGGCCCGACCACCACGGCCGTGGCATAGGTGACCGGTTTGTCTGCAAGGCAGACATTGAGCGGGATTCACTGAACGTTCGCATTGAGCCCAATGCGGTCTTTCCGTTTTTCATCAGAACGCCTTACTTGCTGAATTCTCAGTAGCTGAAGCTCGTTTTGCAATTTCAATATCCTCAGTTAACCTTGCAAAAAACTGGCACGGGATCGGAGGGACACTCGTCATGAACAGTTTCAAGAAAGTTTGTGCTTTAGGGCTTCTGACTTTTTCTCAACCGATCCAAGCATTGGCACAAGAGCAGCCAACCCCGGAGATGCAGAAAGCAATCGAATTCTTCAGCCAAGCAGGAAATCCGGAAGGCCGATGGATTGAAGGCGAAACGATGGTTCCTCACGTCGAAGCCGCGTCCCACTTTAACGCAGCCATGCTTTACTATCCAGGAACTGAGGAATTGCAGGACAACGAGATCCGCGTAAGCTTCATGGGTTCGACATATTACCCATCACAGGATCAATCTGGGATGAGTATCTACGTCGAACTCGGAAATGGTGATCGTTTCGTTTTTGACATGGGGATTGGGTCATTGAGAAACTACAACAGCTTCTCCGTTCCCTTCAATACGATCAATCACGTCTTCATTTCCCATCTCCATATGGATCATGTAAGCGACTTGCCGTACTTTACGATGTTCCGCCCTATTCAAGGCGGTTACACACCATTGAATATTTACGGCCCGAGCGGGTCAGAACCTCAATATGGGACACAGCATTTCGTCGATAGCATGATGGCGATGACAGCGTGGCACCAGGATAGCTTTAATGCCTGGCCAATTGGTGAGGGCTATAACCCCAACGTGGTGGAATTCGACTACATGAATGAGGGTGGAACAGTTTATGAAGCAAATGGCGTCAAAATTACCCATTGGCCGACATCACACACCAAGGATGGTGCGACGAGCTATAGATTGGACTGGAACGGCAAAAGCCTTTGCTACACCGGCGATAACCGCCCGAACAGCCTGACCATAAAGTATTGCGAAGGTGTGGATATGCTGATCAGCGAAGTTCAAACAGCCACAGTGTCAGTTACATCTCGCGCACTTGGAATGCCAGCTGCAATGGCAGCATACACAATCGATACATCGCACACGCCAGCTTATGGCCTAGGTTATATTTGCCAGCAAACGCAGCCTAAAGTCTGTGTCGCCTCTCACTACAGCTATGATGATGTTTTCAACAACGAAACGGTCGCCGAAGTACGCTACCACTACCAAGGAGCGTTTGCGTTCGGAGCGCCTGATCTCGTTGTTTTCAACTTGCATGGTGACGGAAAAGTATGGTGGCGCGAGGGGGTAACGGGAGAATCCAATCAGGTTCCGCGTCCAGTATATACAGGCGACGAGATCACGTTCCCGGCTCCAAAACACCAAGTCTATGATGTGATAAATGAAACGATTGAGGCCAACGAGATCGACCCTGAACTCTGGTATCCACCTGAGAAGAAGCCAGAGCTTGTCCGTGAGTGGCCGTTGACCGAAGACATCACAATACCTAATCCGTTTGCCAATTGACGCGTAGCACATGCGTATCTTGGTAGCCCTGTTTGTTCTAAACTTCATGTCCTCGACTGGTTTCGCAGGTTCTGCTCGACCTGTGGATTGGAGTGACCTCGGAGACAGATTGTCGTCTAAAGACAACCCGTATTATGGGCTAACCGCGGATGAAGCCAGGTTAGTTGGGGTTCTCGTTCATACCAAGAACGCACGAACGGCAGGCAAAGTGTTATCTCCTAGAGCGCTGCAAGGAGAAACTCTCGCGATCTCAGCCTTGGAAAGTGTTGGAATAGACGGTCCTGCCAAAGTCGCTGATTTAGCTGCGTTTGGCGAAAAATTGAAAGCTAGTCGCAGCGAACTTAATGAAAGCCTTCTGAACCAATCCATAGAAATTCCAGGGTTCGTGTTGCCTCTGGACTTCGATGGCAGCACGATTACCGAGTTTGTTTTGGTTCCATTTGCAGGAGCTTGTGTTCACACACCGCCTCCGCCCCGAAACCAGATGATAGTAGTCAACTACCCGGAAGGATTTTCGATAAATGGATTGTTCGAGGCTGTGGTTATTTCCGGACTACTGACCAGGGGTGACGCAACGCGATCTGTTGGGTTTTCCGATGGCGTTTCGTCACTCGATATTGGGTATCAGATGCAGGCCGTTTCTGTTGATCCATTGTGAAAATGGATGGTCTGCGTCAGTAAAATTTCGCTTATTCAAGCTGCATAAGCTTCGGATTTGCTTTCGGCCATTGTCAGTGGTTCGCCCTCCTTCCAAAGAGCCAACTCGCACTCCATTCCGTCAGGGTCTTGGAAAGACAAAACTTGTACTATCCCAAAATCCCGGACGCGCCCTTCGCTGGCGCCGCATTCAACGAGACGTTTACGAAGCAAGTCGAACGAACTCTCATCTGAGATGTTTAGGGCAAAATGATCGACATGCCCACGGGCAAAAATCTCGGAAAGCCCTTCTTCATGTTCGCTTTGCCAATTCACCTGAAACGGGTGCAGGCAAAAGTCGCAACCCATATCAATCAAAGCATGTCGCAGCATGCCTTCGTCCAGATCCAAACGCACTTCGGCTTCAAAGATGGTTGTGTAGAACTCGATAAATCGATCTACGTCTTTTGTTACGATTGTGACGTGATTGCATCCGTTTGAAAGTGTCATCGCGAATCTCATTTAGTCAGGTTGCCTGACTAAATATAATCAAGCAACCTGACGATATGTCAAGGGGAAGCGACTTGTCCGATTTTTCTGGTTCCGAAGAACAGCTCACCGAGCTGCAGGCCGATGGTATCGCGATGCTCCGCCAAGGCAGACCCGGCGATCCACCTCTTCAATTTTTGCTGTTTCACATGGCCGAGTGGATTGACTATCGGCACATAGCCAAGATCCAAGAGACCTTTCCCGATGGCCGCCGCACGTTCAACCCGGTTTTCATTCACTTGCCAGCGGACGGGTGTCGACTGACCGAACTGGCCCGCATGGCCAATATGACGAAACAGGCTATGGCCGAAATCGTCGATGAAATGATCGCTTTGGGCTATTTGGCCCGATTCCCGGACCCCAGCGATCGCCGGGCAAAGATCATCGTTCGGTCCCAAAAGGGACTAAGGGCGCACAAAGTGGCGATGGATGCCTTTGCAGAGATAGATCGTGAACTATCAAAACGAATGGGGAATGATCGCTTCAAGCAGCTGCGCATCGAATTGAAAAACGCCCTTGCTGCCATTACAGCCGCGGACAATGAGACCGATGAAATTTAGGCGGATCGAGAGTGTTGTTTGCCTACGAAACTAGTGTTTGCCGTAAACTTTCGTTCCAACCGGTTTTCGAATCTCTGCCAGAAATTTTCATGCGACGACCCTATCGCCTTTTCATTCACTAAACGATATGCTGCACCGCAGAAAAACTCTTTGGAGGCTTAGCATATGAACGGTCGTATCATCTGTGTAGCACAGCAGAAGGGGGGCGCAGGCAAGACGACGCTAGTGACCAACTTGGCAATCACGTATCTGTCCGAAGGCAAAAGCGTGGCTCTATTGGACACTGATCCCCAAGGCAGTCTTGGGAAATGGATGGATATTCGCGAAGAGACGCTGGGGGAAAATACAAACCTCCAGTTCGCAACCGCGACATCATACGGGATTTCACGCGCCATTCGTGGAGTTGGTAGCGAAGTCGATGTTATTTTGATTGATACCCCGCCCAAGGCTGACAGTGACGTTCGTTGGGTGTTGCGAGATTCGGATTTGGTGCTGGTGCCCGTCTCAGCCAGCCAGGCTGATGTCTGGGCAACCCATGATATCTTAGATTTGGCCGACCGGACTGGGAAACCAACGCATATCGTGATGAACCGAACACGTGTTGGTACCCGGGTAGGTGAACATGTCGCCAAATCAGTTGCCGAGCTTGAGGCAATGCAGCTAAAGTCATCACTGGCAAACAGAGTGATCTATGCAGAAGCTCTGGGCCGCGGTTTGGGTGCAATCGAAGTTAAGAAAACCGGAGCTGCCTCGGACGAAATACGTTCGCTCGCTCGTGAGGTGTCAGAAATTCTGGAATTGTAAATTTGAGTTAAAATGACACATATTGTTGGCGGGTCAGCACTTCGGCGCTTGGTAGAAAACTCGAAGACAACCTAGGTAGATTGAGAACAACGTTGACGAGTGTCAATTACAATACACTTCCGGTACTGGCTCAATGCAACCATTCACGGATTTTCGTGATCACCCGTTACGCGAACAAACCCGTCTTTTGCATAGTAGTTGCTGCTTCGGGGTAAAAACGGCCTAAACGCGCATGAATTTGCATTTTCGGGTCACGGCTCGGCTTCGACTCCGCCGACAACCAAAGAAATTCAGCGAACACACCTAGCGAGGCGACAATCCAGCAATTCGAAGGTCGGTTCATGTTTTTGTGAGTTTAACTGACAAACTGCGTCTATGTTTTTACTCCGGTTGCGAGACATCATTTCCGAATAGCCTACGATGCTGGCCACCATAAAAATTGCAATTCGTGAACCCTAAAATGTCATCCACATTCTACCTTAGCCTAGATGTTAGCAGGGCAACCGAGTTGTCCTGACAATCGATATCTGCTTGGGGCTAGAAACTGATTTTTGAGCATTCCGGTCGAGCGTCGACTACATGCACGTGAAAGTCAAAGCGTCGATCCTTCGGTTGAAGTGAGCCAATGCATCGCATGCCAGCCCACATTTCGCATACTTTCCAATAGCCTTATTTTTTAGTTAACGAACCAACCCAAGCTGTCGGGCTATAGTTGCGCTGTCATAATAGTCGCGACCCTCAACAACTTTCCCGTCTTTAACGCGCATAACCGAACAGTATCGAACTTCGGCTCGTTTACCTGTCGGCTGAAAATCTCCTAGGCTTGATCGAAGAATTCCTGTGTGGGTGCCCGTATTGCGAAACTCAACCGTGGCCCATTGTCCATCATCGCTGACGATGACGTTTTCCACTTTGCAAAGCCCATCTGGGAAAGCTTCACGCCAGCGATAGTAGTCGGCTTTGTATGCATCTTTTCCTGGAAGCATTTCGCCGCGGGCGACATCTTCGAACGCACAATCTTCGGCGATAACCTCCGCACCACGATCAGGGTCACGCATGTCCCATGACTCGTGGAACTGCCGGACAACCTTTTCGGTAGGATGCATCGCTTAGGCCCCTTTTTGATTTACTGCCTCAAATCTAACCCTCAACACCGCCAATTTATATGGTCCGCTTTGGGCTCGCCACATTCATCAGAAGATTGCGTAAGATGGCTGATTTGAGACGGATGGCAAACCCAACGTTGCGAGGTGTCCAACTCTGCCTTTCGGACAGAGCCGCCTTTGTACGAAAGCTCTTGATGTCCCGCACAAGGTGACAAAATATGGGTCGTATGGATAGTAATTTGGTTCTTACTGAACTCGACAAGACGATGCGCCAATGGCGGCACCATTTGCATCGGAACCCAGAGTTTGGCTTCGAGGAAAAAGAAACTGTGCGCTTCGTGGCCCAGAGGCTACGAGAGTTTGGAATCGAGGACATTGAGACAGCCGTTGGAAACACAGGCATTGTAGCAACGCTGCGTTTTGGGAACGGCGACCGTACAGTCGCACTTCGCGCTGACATGGACTGCTTGAAAATCCACGAAACGACTAACCTAAGCTATTCTTCGGAAAAACCGGGGCTGATGCACGCATGTGGTCATGATGGGCATACCACCATATTGTTGGGGACAGCAGCAATTCTGGCAAGTGAAGGTGGTTTCGACGGTACGGTAAAGTTTGTTTTTCAACCTGCCGAGGAATGGGGTCAGGGAATGAAGGCGATGATCCGTGATGGACTTGGGTCGCGTATACCGTTTGACGAGATTTACGGGTTGCACAACAAACCCGGTTTGCCAGTGGGATCGTTCGAAGTCCGACCCGGACCGTTCATGGGTGCGGAAGATGGTTTTCGGATTGTTGTGCGCGGAAATGGTGGGCACGCGTCGCGTCCCCACGATTGCAGGGATGCGATCTTATGTGCGTGTTCGATTGTGAGCGAGCTTCAGACAATCGTAGCTCGGGCGATTGATCCTGCTGAACTCGCTGTAGTTTCAGTGACGTCGATACAGGGTGACAATATCAAGAACGCTATCGCCAGTGAAGCCATCGTCGAAGGCGATTGCCGGCATTTCGATGACAATGTCAGTTTGCGGATAGAAGAAACCATGAGCCGCATCGCTGAAGGAATTGCTAATGCTCATGGCTGCTCTGTTGAGATCAAGTACGACCGTGTGTTCATCCCCTTAGTTAACGACGATCGTGCGACTGAGCATGCCTTGAAAGCTGCAGAAGCGGTATTCGGTTCCGCTAAAACAAACCCGGATGCCCCACGAATGGGAGCCTCCGAGGATTTTGCCCGGGCTTTGCGGATAGCTCCAGGCGCGTTTGTCAATATTGGAAACGGGGATAGCGCCCCCTTGCACAACCCCGAGTACGACTTCAACGACGATGCGTTAGCGCAGGGCGTCAAATGGTTTGTCGAGTTGGTACGACAACGCCTGCCCGTCACGTCATCCCGAAATTAAACCGTAGAAACTGCGAGGAAGGAAGACAACGGGTCATATCCGCTTTGGACTCGATGATGCCAACCGTAAAACTTCTTCAATGACCGCTTTGCGCAACAAGCTGCCAGTCGTTGGATTTTTGTCAAAGCTTCACGAACGCGCGATCCCTGTTGCAATGGCGACGTATACAAACAACTTACCTATCAGTTGGTAAGCAAAACCAAACTGCTCGTACACAGCGACACTAAAAGGAGACCAAACCATGCGCGTGAATGCTGACTTCAACAAACGTACCCTTGTGCGCTTCAACGAGAACGAATGGGTTGCTTCCCCTATGCCCGGAGTTGAGCGCAAGATGCTTGACCGGATTGGAGAGGAAGTCGCTCGCGCTACCACCATAGTCCGTTTCGCGCCAGGCAGCGCCTTCTCTGCCCATACGCATGACGGAGGCGAAGAATACTTGGTGCTTGACGGCACCTTTCAGGACGAGGACGGAGATTTTCCGGCTGGCTCCTACGTGCGGAACCCGCCGACTTCGTCTCATACACCCGCAGCACAGGACGGCGCGACGATCTTGGTAAAACTCCACCAATTCGATCCGACCGACCGTACTCAGGTGCAGATCGACACCGGTAATGCGGGCTGGATTGAAACGGAAGAAGGTGTTTCCAAGTTGCCCCTTCACACAGATGTGCGTGAAACTGTTGCAATGGAACACTGGGATGCTGGTACGGTACGCACGCTTGATGCCTCTGGCGGGCTCGAGATTTTTGTGATCGATGGAAGCCTGAACGAGGGTGGCGATACCCTGTCCCGCTGGGATTGGTTGCGCCTGCCCGTCGGGGCGAGCTTCGAGGCGACCACAGGTGCAGAAGGGGCGCGCGTTTGGGTTAAGACAGGCCACCTAAGTCACGTCGCCGAGCGCGTGGCATGAAGCCAGATGTAGAAATTGCCATCGTCGGCGCGGGGTTGTCGGGCCTCGCGCTGGCGCACATGCTGAAGCCTGAAGGACGCGACGTGCTATTGCTGGAAACGCGCGACCGCGCGGGCGGTCGCGTTCTCTCACAGGACGGTTATGATCTTGGCCCTTCGTGGATCTGGCCACACAACCACCGAATGCTGGCCCTGCTTAACAAGCTTGGGCTACGGGTATTTCCGCAACATAGCGATGGTCGATTGGTCTTCGAAGATGCGCAGGGGAATGTGCGCCGCGATCTCGACTTGGCCACGATGGGTGGCGCGCTGCGCGTTGCCGGCGGGCTCGCCCAGATAACCGACGCGCTCGCCCAGAGGCTTGGCGACAAGCTGCGCCTTGAACACCCGGTTCGGCGTGTGATCGAAGAAGACGGATGCGTCACCCTGAGCGGAGACGGGTTTTCATTGCGCGCCGACCGCGTGGTTTTGGCATTGCCGCCGCGTCTTGCTGCGCAGATGGGGGTGGTCGTTCCAGATGTGCCAACTTGGATGGCCGGGCATGCCAAATTCGTTGCCGTTTACAACACCCCATTCTGGCGGGGTGCGGGCCTGAATGGCGACGCAATCTCGCATCAAGGTCCGCTGGCGGAAATACATGACGCTTCACCCCTGGACGGAACCGAGGGCGCTCTGTTCGGCTTTGCCTCGCCCGGCGCGGCTCGGCAATCCGGGTTCGAAGCGCTCGCGGTGACGCAACTGGGTCGCCTGTTTGGCCCCGAAGCAGCCGATCCTCGCGCCGTATTCTTCAAGGATTGGAGCGCCGACACGGCAACCGCCACTTCTGCCGACCTCAAACCGGCAACCTCCCATCCAGAGTATGGTGCACTCACTCCTTCCCATAGGGTGATCTTTGCGGGAACTGAAACGGCGCCGTCGCACGGAGGGTTCCTCGAAGGCGCCCTTGAAGCGGTGGATACAGCGCACAGGGAATTATCGAGGGCGATGGCATGACATCAGAAGAGAAGATCCTTGCCGCCGCCGAGGCGCGGGTCCGCACCGGCGGCTACAACGGCTTTTCGTTCCGAGACGTTGCACGCGACACCGGGCTGACCAGCGCAGGTATACATCATTACTTCCCTACCAAGGCGGACCTGGTCGCTCGACTTGCCAGGGATTACACGTCCCGTTTCCTTGAAACGCTGGATGAATGCCCGTTGGATACACGGGTCGGACGCCTGCGCGCGCTATTCGCGGAAAGCCTGCGGCAGGACGGAAAGATGTGCCTTTGTGGTTTGCTTGCAGCCGAAAGCGGAGGTCTGCCTGAGCCGGTCACGGAGGCGGCCAAAAGGTTCTTTCAGGCATTGGCCGATCGACTTACCGGGGCATTTCCGGAAAGCGACGATCCGCATTCTGACGCATTAGCGGTGCTCGCTAAGTTGGAAGGTGCCGCATTGCTCGCGACTGTGCAGGATGATCCTGACATTTTCGAGAAAGCAACTTCCGCTTTGACCCTTCGATGAGACCTTTTGCGATGACTGGAAGTTGGGCGCAGGAATGTCCTGGTCTGATTTGTGGACGATCCAGCCGCTAGTTACAGTGCGGTACTCAAAGGCCTTTGGAGTGGCCAACTGGCACCTTATGATTGTGTACTTTCGCACTATTCGTCGAAGCTTATACTTCAGGTTGGAACAAACTGCGTTAAGACCTGAACAATACGCGTGGTTGCAGGCTTCCTGCTTTCGGCCTTTCAAGCTCCAGACGGACGCCAACGTTTTTCGGCCTGTCGAGTTCGCGAATGGCTGTCTGTATAGCTTTGAACTCGGAAGTCGATGTACAGCGAATAGTTACGCGCGCGCCGATTGACTTGGCTGCGCGTACGCGTGCGATGGCTCCCTCCGGTGAGATATCTGCCATAGTATTAACTCGAGATACGAGCGAAGTTTACCCCGTTGCGCGTGGCACTACCGAGGCAATAGATGGCAAAACGTCGGCTAAATTCCGGTTTCTCGATTTTGCTGATCAGAAACGGACGGCCAGCGACATCTTCGATCAGTCTTGGTGACATAACGTGTCCTAACCTTTAACTTTACCTATTAACAAATGCTGGCACAGTTTGGCACGTATTCAAAAAAAGTTTAGGTCAGGTCAGCTTTTGCCAATTGATGTAGAACCAAAGGGTTCGATTGGACATCATTGTTGCTATTTTGCAAAATTTACTGCTTAAAACCAAAGCTTGCCTGCAATTCTCGAAACTTCAGAAAAACAGACTTTCCCTTCATCCCGCGCGGCATTTTTGTCCATAGTATTTTCGTTCTTGGTCGGTCGTGACCGGACGACAACTGTCGGGTTATCGAAACAGGCGGTAACATCAATGGATTGATTATCTGCTTAGGGCTCGATGCTGACAATGCTGCCGTTGGTTAGCGGATAGCCGATAACTGCTTGTTGGTATTTTCAGCCACCAAATCGACTTCTTCCGCCGAGAAGCCAAAAGATGCGACCATCTTTCGATGTGCCCCCGACCCAAGGAACTCTGCAAGGAAGTCATCAACGTCTTTTAGCAAAGCTGTATCACTCAGTCTGAAGGCGAACGATCCGAATGCAGGGGGTTTTTCGTTGGGCCGGACAATGACCGTTTCCAATGCCCAATCTGGATGCCGCTCGATGAACCCGCTATGTGCTCGGCCAACCCGATCTACATTGGCAAGATCCGCCACAAGACGAAAGTCTGGGACGGGCAGCATGACCCCATTGTCGACGACGTGATCTGGGAACGGGTCCAGGAAAAGCTACAGGCTGCAAGTGCGCGACCGCGGGGTCGCAAAGTAGCGTCCCTTCAATCTGGTGCGCCACTCACCGGAAAACTGCGCGATGAAGCCGGCGATCGGCTGACCCCGACGCACACCCGACGTCATGGACGGCAGATCCGCTACTACGTCTCAAACCGGTTGATCTCGGGCGGAACCGATCCCCGAGGCTGGCGGTTGCCGGCGATGGCTCTGGAGCGAGAAGTGGCGAATGCCATCGCGCGACATATTGATAAGCATGCAAGCGACCATCGGATCTGCGCGACACCTGACCTAAACCGAAACAATGCTATCGGGGCGAAGGCACGGCCCCTCGCCCGTCGGCTGTCCCGGGGCGCACCAGATCTTCTGCAGGAGATCCTGGACACTGGGCGTATCCGGAAGAACGACATCGTCCTGAAGCTGAAAGCCGATGCTCTGGCCGAGGTTTTGGAATTGCAGACCGACGAGATCGACCACTCGATACTGACGCTCAAAGCTTCGTTCGAACTGCGCCGGCGCGGTGTCGAGGGAAAGGTCATCGTCGGAGACCGCGCGCCTCAACCCGACCGCACGCTTCTGCGGTCTCTGGCCCGGGCACATACCTGGGTCGCAGCGTTGCGGAGCGGCCAGCCGCTCAGTGAGATTGCCTTCGCAGCAGGTCATACAATCTCCTACATTCGGAGCCGATCGAGGCTTGCGTTCCTGTCCCCTGAGATCCAGCGCGCGATCCTTGAAGGGCAGCAACCAACAGATCTGACACTGGAACGGATCATCCGAAAGCCGATGCCATTGGATTGGGAAGAACAGGCCAGGGTGTACGGGTTCAAGACTAGTTAACAACATCCCTGATCTGAGCACAGCGGTCCCTGTTCCCGCGGAAAAGTTCCCTGTTAATTGCGAAAAAGGTCCCTGTTAATTTACACAGGGAATTCCTTCGCAACCCATTGATAACGCATCAGGATTCCGGGCGGAAAATCACTCAAATAGCCGAAATCCGAAGAATTTCCCTGTTAATTCCCTGTTAGCAGGGAATTTTAGCCATAACCGAAGCGCATGATGGTACCTCCGGAGACGGTACGCGGAAATCGCGCCAGCTCACGGGATGACGGTCGTCTCTCTGGCAGGTGGCATAGTCCAAGCGCCCGGAAAAACGCTAGAAAACAGGGAAAGAAGAATTGCGCTGACAGAGATAGGGGTAGGTGGCGGACCGAGGAGGCGCCATAGTGTTTTCCTAGGTGTTCCAATGCGTTCCTTTTTCCTGCTTATAATCAATTATTTGTTGACGTTGATATTCCACTAAGGCTTTTTGAGTTCCCACTAGTTCCCACTTTTCTAGTGGGAACAATTGTGGGAACACCAATGATGGCATCAAACTC